>NZ_JBSSFD010000044.1:0-39420 GCF_054062295.1 Lysinibacillus sp. TE18511 | reverse complement strand
ACCACGGACACCCTTGCTCTTGGCTATCCCCTACTTCTGTCTCCGGGGGTCGGGACTTACACCCTATAGTTCATGCGCATGCCGGGCGCACATAAAAAGCCCCACTTTTTTTGTAAAGTGGGGCTTCCTTTATGCCATTTTATAAGCACAAGCATTCAAAATATTATTATTGCAATGAATTCGCCTGCATTTGATACATCTTTTCGTAAATGCCGCCCTGTGCTAAAAGCTCGTCGTGTGTGCCACGCTCAACAATCTTCCCTCGATCTAAGACAAGAATACGATCTGCATTTTTAATAGTAGAAAGTCGGTGAGCAATAATAAATGTTGTACGTCCTTTTTTCAGCACGTCCATCGCATGCTGAATAATCTCCTCTGTTTCCGTATCAATATTAGACGTAGCTTCATCTAATATTAATATAGCCGGGTCAAAGGCAAGAGCACGTGCAAAGGAAATTAACTGACGCTGCCCAGATGACAATGTGCTCCCCTTCTCTATAACAGGCTCATCATATCCATCTGGCAAATTTGCTAGGACACTTTCTCCGCCAACAGCCTTTAACGAAGCTTCTATCTTTTCACGTGAAATTTTAGGGTTGTTTAGGCTGACGTTAGAAGCAATAGTACCTGTAAATAAATATGGGTCCTGAAGAACAATGCCCATATGTTCACGCATTGTTTGACGAGGAGCCGAAGTAATATCAATTCCATCAATCGTGATTTTCCCTTTAGATGGGTCATAGAAACGGAACAATAAGTTCATAATCGAACTTTTTCCAGATCCTGTATGACCAACTAAGGCAATTGTTTCGCCTTGGTGTGCTTCAAATGATAGGTTTTTCAATACATATTCATCATTTTTATAAGCAAAGGAAACATCTTCGAACACTACATTTCCTTTATAACGAGGTAAACTTTTTTCAGATACAGGTTCCCCGTTAATATCTAACACCTCAAACACACGCTTCCCTGCAACAAGCGAGCGCTCAAGCTGAGAGAATTGATTGACGATATTCGTTATTGGATTAAATAATTTCGTTAAATAATCAACAAAGGCATATAATGTCCCCGCAGAAATAACTTCCGTTGCCGTAAATGACTGTGTACCAAAGTAGAGAATAAAGATCGTAAACATAATAAGTCTTAATGTATTAACAAGGTTGAAGGAAGTTGCAGAATCAAGGAAAAGTAGCTTACGCTCATATGCATAATGCTCATTATTCATGTCATCAAATTCCTTCGTCATTTGCTGCTCACGGCGGAATGCCTGAATAATCGTCATCCCTTGAATCGATTCGTTAATCATGGCGTTAATATCAGCAATTTTCGTTCTGATCACATCATTATATTTCGAAGCAACTTTACGATATAAAATCATCCATAAATAAACGATTGGTACCATCGTTAATGCAAGGAAGGCCATTTTCCAATTTAAAATGAAAAGTGCGATATAAACACCCACAATCGAAATTAAGCTCGTAACGAAGTTTGAAAGTACCTGAACATATAAATTACGAACAGCCTCCGTATCATTCGTTACACGTGCTACAATTTTCCCCGCTGGTAAATTATCGAAGTATTGAATTGGCAATGTTTGAATATGCTCAAAGACATCCTTACGTAATTTTTGCACAACACGGTTGGCACCCATTTGTAAATAGATATACATAAAATAGCGTAAAACCGCTGTAGCTATTGCTAAAATTAAATAGACAAGTAATAGCCAAGTAATTGGTTTTAGTTCGATGTGGCCAATTGTCATATAATTATCAATGATGTGCTTTGCAATAAATGGCCCAACAAGCTCCGTAAAGACGGCGATTGTTAAGAAAAATAATCCAAGTAATATCGGTTTTTTAAAATACATTGCATAGCGCATTAAACGTTGACTCGTACTCATGAGGCACCTCCTTCTAGCTGCTGACGGTCAAATTGCTCTTTATACCATCCTTGTTGTGAAAGGAGTTGCTCATGTGTTCCCTGCTCTACAATTTGGCCTTCATCTAGCACGATAATTAAGTCAGCATGCTGAATTCCTGATAAACGGTGTGTTGTAATAATCGTCGTTTTGTCTTGTCGTTCTCGCTGTATATTTTCAATAATTTTTGCCTCTGTCTTTGCGTCTACGGCCGAAAGCGAGTCATCAAGCATTAAAATTTCAGGGTCCTTAATAAGAGCGCGCGCTATTGACACACGTTGCTTTTGACCACCCGAAAGAGATACACCCTTTTCACCGACAAGTGTCTCAAGTCCCATCGGTAAATTTTTCAAATCCTTTTCAAAGTA
This sequence comes from Lysinibacillus sp. TE18511, assembly GCF_054062295.1. Lineage (NCBI taxonomy): Bacteria > Bacillati > Bacillota > Bacilli > Caryophanales > Bacillaceae > Lysinibacillus > Lysinibacillus sp. TE18511. The sequence goes on along the minus strand of NZ_JBSSFD010000044.1, from coordinate 37,134 downwards.
TGCTGCACGAATCGCCTGCTGCAAATCAGCCTGTGTCGCATCTTCTTTCCCAAATAAAACATTTTCACGAATAGTACGTGAGAATAGAACATGATCCTGTGGGACATAACCAATCCAATCGAGTAACTGCTCCTTCGTCTGTGCAGTAATATCAACTCCATCAATCGTTAGCTGCCCCTCGCCCATTGGATACTCACGTAATAATTGTCGCAGGAAGGTCGTTTTCCCCGCTCCTGTTTTACCAACAATCCCAAGTGTTTGCCCCTTTTTCAGCGACAACGAAATTCGCTGGAGGTTTTTCACCTGACTCATTGGATATTGAAATGTTAAATCATCAAAGCCAATTGCATTCGGTGTCGCAATCATTTGTGGATTCGCAATATTTTGAACATCCGCCTCGTAGTTTAGCGTCTCCTGTACACGATCAAGAGAAGCACTTCCTTGCTGCATGACATTGATAAGTTCTCCAATTGCAAATATCGGCCAAACTGCTAGCCCCAAGTAAACATTGAACGTTACAAGCTGCCCAACTGTCATAGCCTCAGTCGCTACTAAATGAGCACCATAGCCAAGCGCTACAACATAACTGATCCCAGTACCGACTTTTGTAATCGGTCCAAATAAGGCGTTAATTTTTGCGGTGTGCATATTTTTTTCATACACACTCTCGCTCATCTCTGCAAAATTTGCTTCGTCCTTTTTTTCTTGTACATATGCGCGTACCACTCGCACACCTGCAACGGACTCAAGAACACTATCATTCAGCTCTCCAAAAGCATCCTGTGCTTTCATATAACGTTCATGCACAATTTTCCCTAAATATTGAATAAGGATGGCCATGATCGGCACGGGCAACATTGCAAAAAATGTAAGCTTCCACGAAATCAAATAACCCATGGCGAAAATAATACAGCCCATGTAGATTGTGGAATCAATCAGTGTCATAATCCCGAAGCCAGCAGTTAGTGACACTGCGTTTAAATCGTTCGTCGCACGTGCCATTAAATCTCCTGTGCGATTTTTTTCATAAAACGTTGGCGTCATGCGTAGAAAATGCTGCATAAGATTCCGACGTAAAATTTTCTCTAGGTTAATAGCTCCTTCGAATAATCTGAATTGCCACACAAAATTAAGGGCATAACCGCCAATAATGATGCCAACAAAAATCAAAATATACTTTGATAATATAGCTGGTGTCATTTCTCCAGCAGTCAATAGATCAATAATTGACCCTAGTAAATACGGTGGAACAACTTCCAAGCCACTAGCAATTATTAAAAGTACAATTGCTACTGTATATTGCTTCCAGTATTTCTTAAAAAACCAGCTTAATTTACTTAAAACATCAAACATACATCATAACCTTCTTTCTCCAGTGCTGTTGAGGCTTACTACCCACTATCTAGACATTCCTTTTTGAAAATCATTTTTAGTACTGTGTTTCGCATACTGCATACACTCCTTTTTTTGTTATCACTACAACCTTTTTTGCAACAAAAAAGACACATACCCCTAAAAAAGAGCATGTGTCTCTTAATAAAAGGCAAGATGTAACCCATGCCTTTTGCTGCAATGTAAAATACAAAGCTAGAAGACATGGACAATGTATGCAGTTGTGTGTTGATATGATACTGGTAAAACTAACATTGCCATGACCTCCTTCGCTTAATTTGTTATAGTGTTCTTGAAGGTTATCATACTTTAGAAATATTTGTCAACAACTCCACTTTTATTTTTTACTTTTTTCAGAAAATTATTAACACTTTAAAGCAATGAATTACTACAGTCATAATCTTACGTTTAGCATTTTATTTCTTCAAAACAACATGCGGTATCAGGTGGATTAATTAACCCTATCGATCCACTTTTATTAATTAGAAACAGGAAGTACTAATTATGTGCCATTACTTTAACTAATTACTCTTTCAACCTTCCACGCTCTTTAAACAAGAACATATATTTCGTTTACACAAAAACATGCGTTTATTATTTAGCAAGAAAATTAATTGGAATTTTTATAAAAAATGCTTAAAAACTTCCTATGTTCAAGTTATTATATTATTAATAACAAAAGCGACAGTCCGTATAAGGAGGAGATTACAAATGGGAATGATCGGCTACTACACGGCTTTGCCAGAGGAAGAAATCCAGCAACTTGTATCCAGAACCAAAATGCTAGAAGACCTGGACCCTTATAACAGAGAATATCTTGATATTGACAAATCATGGCAGGCACTTTATTACATGCTCAGCGGAGATATTAGCGACGGCGAACCACCGCTCAGTTATGTCATTCCAATGGATCAAGACAACCTTATAGAGTTTGGAGAGTTTGGCGCCTTTTATTTAACACCCCCGCAAATTCGCGAGGCCTATCAAGCCATTGAAGCCATGACACGAGACGAGCTCCTTGCCAAATACAACTATAACGAGATGCTTGAGGAGGCCATTTACCCTCTCAACGGCGACGCGGAAGATGGGGAAGCAGAACAGTTTTTCGACTATCTATACAGTTATTTTAACGACATTCGCAAGTACTATTCTAAAACCATTGTTGAAGGAAAAGGACTTGTATTCTATATTTCATAATACTATGCATAATACAAAGTCTGGCACACGAATAACGTTCCTGTTGCCAGGCTTCTGCCTATTAGAGCGTTATCTTCGTTTACTTGTTTAATCCGAATTTGTTGAAACGAAATATACTCCCCTACCAAACGATCAGTTGTCATTGTCCCATTTTGTAAATCCTTCAGATGTGAAGCCGCTTGTACAATAAAATTTTCTGTTTTAATTTTCATAGCTGGTGAATCGGGATTCCAATTTGTATTTGTCACTTTCATTTCCGCCCTTTTGTCTTCCCTAATGAATTGACTTGCATTTTACTGTTACTTAGAACGATTACTTGTCCTGGTAAATTATAATCCCCTTTTACTTCCAAATGTTGTCGCTCGCTATCTATCCCAATTCATGTGCTTCACTAAATTATTTCTTCAGATTTTACTATGTGCTTTCCAAGTACCGCCCTTCTTATCATCATTATTTTTAGTAATTTATTAATTAGTAATTTATTATTTAGTAATTTATTAATTAGTAGTGGTGGATTTTCCGTTAACGGGTTTTCCGTTGATGGGTTTTCCGTGTACGGGTATTCCGCTTCCGGTTTAACCGTACACGGGTTTTCCGTTAACGGATATTTAGTAGACGGTGGAACATGAAATCATAATCACCCCTCCCTTTTATAAGTTATATACATATCAAACTATGACATGGGGACAATAATTGCGAAATACGTGGCAGAATATTGGTATAACCGAAGGAATTTAATAGAAGTCAACATGACATCCGTCGGAGCTACTCTGTACACTCTAAAAAGAGGCTACTAAACACTTTATCAAAATAATTATTACACTTAGTTTGTAGCACTTATTAGGGACCGACCCAAACGCTAAAAATGCCACTACATCCTTTGATATATTTGAATCCATATAACGATTGAAATATATCTAAAATTCATTTCTCATGATACACTTTTCTATATAGACAATTTAGTAAGGAGTCTTAAATTTGAAATCATTTTTAGCTGTTGGGATTGGCGGATTTTTGGGCGCCACCTGTCGATATAGCCTAAGTATTGTACTTCCAAATACAGGCGGTTTTCCATTTACAACACTTTGTATGAACTTAATTGGCTGCTTTTGTTTAGCATGGCTTTTTACTACTTTTACAACACGTACACCTGTTGTTTTAGGAATTGGTACTGGCTTTTTGGGTGCCTTTACAACCTTTTCTACATTTTCTCTAGAAACGTTATTACTTTTACAAGATAGTAAATGGCTACAAGCCGTACTTTATACGTTAGTGAGTGTTTTTGGCGGTTTAGCTTGTGCATGGCTAGGATTTAAACTAGCAAAGGGGCGCGTCGTATGATCATAGTTGGAATTGGTGGATTTTTGGGTGCACTAGCGAGGTTTTATTTAGGGAAATGGCTTGTTCATACATATCCGTGGGCAACGTTTTTGATTAATATAACGGGCTCTTTTGCACTGGGTTTTCTATTTGCTTTACAGTTAAGTGATTGGCTTTGGCATTTTATAGGGATTGGTTTTTTAGGAGCCTATACGACATTTTCAACATTCGGTTTTGAATGCTTGCAGCTCTTGGAACAGAAAAAATGGAGACAAGCAATTGTTTATTTATTCACTACAGTTTTATTCGGTATACTTTTCGCAGCACTTGGTTTTCTACTCGTATAACAACATTTATGAGGTGATTTTTTGACACAACCATCAATCGAACAATTACAAGCACTTGAAGCTGAAATTGAACAAACATTATATACTTTAATCGACCTAGAATTAGAAGAAAACTTCCCAGAAATGAATACTCACTTTGCACAATTACTGGCAAAGGTACAAGCTGCTCAGTTAATTGATTATAAGCTTGATGTCCTCGTTGACCCTCAAGCATTCCCAACAGAAACATGTATTCTGCTACAAAGTTTAATAGAGGCAAAGGCTAGACCACATAAAAGACAACGACTCCTCACGTATCGTATGATTTTGAAAATATGGCTACGTAAAAATCAACGTTTTATGAATGAATTTTTACCACAAATGTTTTAGGCGCCACTTGACTTCTCAAGGGCGCCTCCTTATATTTCTGATTGATATTACAGTCGATTTTCTTATTTTATCAGGTGTGTTAATTAACATTTTTACCCACTTTTATTTATTAGAAGAAACACTGGTTTCCGCTACGTTCCGTTCTTTCTTCATTAATATTTGGACCTTAATCGTAGGTTTTTCCACATATGATAGTAGACTCCACAAGAAGTCATCACGGCTGGAACTGTAAAAATAAATGAATATGTAAATCCTTGCTGTGCAATGTATTGAATTGTTCCAGAGGTAAATGTCATAAATATCCACAAAAATATAGTGATAGCAAGAGCAACTGATGCTACTAAATTAACAGGCTTCGCAAGACGATTTAATTTATCTAAAGAAGATTCAGCATCACTATAAATAGGTGTAGTGCCTGGAGCGGCTTTAAAAATATGCATATCAGTACTTGAACAAACATGTGTCCAGCCACCGTAAGCAAAAAGTTCAAAATACTCTTCTTCTTCAGTAGCTCGTAATTTACGATAGTCGATATTGTAAATTACTTCTTCTGAATCGCCTTTCTCTAGCTCATAGCCTGCAAATCGAAATCTTTTTAGATGCCAGCCCTTTGCCGCTTTTTTACTTAATTTTTTCATATCGCGTTCCTCAAAAAAAGCTAAACCATCTGATATCATATATCTCTTATCAAGCACTATATATTCCCCCTTTGTAATCCCTGCTCTGCTAAATGAATCATGACCTTTCTTCTTTCAATATCTTCAAGTAATATTTCTCGACCTTTATCCGTTAAGACATAGACTTTTCTACGAGAATCCGAATCATCGTGTAGCTGAATAAGCTGTTCAGCTACTAGTTTTTTTATAATTGTATAAAGGGATGCTGGTCCAACTACAAAAGTACCCTTTGTCGTCTCCTCTATTAAACTCATGACAGCATAGCCATGTCGAGGCTCCGTTAAGGCCGCCATAATATAAAAAACAGAATCTGTTAACTGCTCTAATGATTTCATTGTCTACACCTCCAACATATCACAAAATGATATATCATAAAACAATATATCATTTTGTGATATATCAAGCAACTCTTTAAAGCATTTACTCCAAAATATTAAAAATCCCCACCTAGCTTTGGAGGGGATAATTATACGCTCTTTAATTTTCACGAACTGGACGATTCAATGTAGCTGATCTCTGAGCGTTTCTTTTCTCGTGTTTTAATCTAACAACAGAAAGTCATCTCCCGCTTTCTAACATATTCATTTAACTAAAATCAGAAAAAAGGACATAGAGACCACATTCCAAACATTGAAATAAATACCCTTGATGATGCCCATTATTCATGAGGGATTCTGACAACTCTTCATTAGAAAATCCAGTATAATTCTCAAATTGTTCTGTAATGCCTAGCTCCACTAGCTCACTCCAGCCAACATAGCCAATAAATGCACAATAATCTGAGCAATGAGCCATCCAATTATTACCTTGCCAACTAACATAACCTGGTGTTCTACACATAACTTCCTCAGTAAAATTTGCATTTACAACACTCTTATCGTTTATTAAATCTTGCTGGAAAGTACCGTCGTATTTTTTAGCAGCTGCACCAATATGTATACATGTAGGGCAGAGATATTCAACCTCTTCAATAGCGTAAATACCCCCAGTATAATAAACATCTACTTCCTGTTCACAGCAATCACAGGTAACAACTGCTTCTGCTTCAAAGATTTTGGATTGCAATGGATTTGGTAAATATTTAAATTCAGGTATTACCGTTTTAGTTGTTTGATCCTCTCTAATTTTACAAGGATACAAGGGCTTCACAAAATTCGGATTATCTATGTAATATTTTATTGATCCGAGTTTTTTCCGATCTTTTTTATTCCCTAAATCCATAACTGAAGTGAAAATTTTATAGGCATCAGCATACATTCTAAGCATGCAGTAGACGTCTACAAGTATCCTTAGATTTTCCTCCGTTTGTTCTTCAAGTTTCAATTTTTCCTTGAACTCATGCATTTGATTAATTCTATCTGGATTTGAAGGATTGAAATTTTTCCTTTGTTCATGCCATTCTTCTAAAATAGATGTAGTCATATATTAACTCCCTCTATAAGGATTTGACGTTCCTCAATTTAATTCATTGTAAAAGAATAATCTTTAATGACTTTACAAATTTCCACGTTATATTGTGTATACCATTGTTCTTTGCCAAATTGCTGTGCAACTAGATGTTTAGAATTCTCTTTCCAAGCCTGGATTGCCTCTAGTGATTCCCAATAGGATACAGTAATCCCCTTCCCTTCAACACTTCTAGCACTTTCTACACGGAGAAAACCAGGCTGTTTTTGTGCTAGTTCATCCATTACTTCTGCCATTTTGGCATAGCCCTCTCCATCCTTATCTGTTCTTTGTGATGTGAAAATTACGGCATAATATGTTTCCATAGCTATTTACCCCCACCTCTTTATGTATTATTGTAAACGATAAATACTTGTACGAAAATCGAAATATGGAATGCATAATTTTAAATTTAGTGTTGCCGAATGGAACCTTTTCAGTTTCATTTCATTTTTTATGCGTATATTTAGCTGAATATAGTAAACAGGAGGAAGCTGCCTTGAAAATATTATTAGCAGAAGATGATGCACGACTAAGAAGAAATATCGTTCATATTTTAAAGAAAGAATTTCATAATGTGACAGAGGCCGGGGATGGACAAGATGCGCTAGACCATACTCTTATAGAGACTTATGATCTTGTTATTTTAGACTGGATGATGCCGCAGCTTAGTGGAATTGATGTATGCCAGCAGTTAAGAGACACTGGATTCAATGGTAGTATTTTAATGCTAACAGCAAAGGACGATACAGTAGACATCATTAAAGGGCTTGATAGTGGCGCAGATGATTACATAGTAAAGCCATTTAAAATAGAGGAACTATTAGCTAGAGTTCGCGCATTACTACGAAGAAAAGATAAAGTAATTGAACAGGTTATCCAAATAAATCATTTACAACTAAATATAGATTCCCGAGTATTTTTGTGCAGTAATGAAGAAATTGACTTAACTAAAAATGAATTTTTACTTTTAGAATATTTATTTATCAATAAAGGTCGTGTACTTACAAGGGAACAGATTTGTATTTATATATGGGGCTACGATTATGATGTTTCGAATAATTCCTTAGATGCTTTAGTGAAGCTTGTGCGAAAAAAAATTGATGATGGTCAATCCAAATCACGTATTCAAAATGTCAGAGGTATTGGCTACAAGCTGAGGGAAAACTAATGTTTCATAAAACGAGAAAAAAATTATCCTTTTTGTATGCAACACTTTACTTTTTATTATTTTCATTATTCGTTATTGTACTATACTTTTCACTCGTTAAATTGATGGAAAATCAACAAATAAACGAATTAGAGGATTTTTACGCTAAGCAAGAGCACGATTTTTTTGAACACGTCTATGCAAACACAAAAACTTTAAATTATAATCCAAATCGTAATTTTTTTTACTATATTTACACAAAGGATCATCATTTTGTTCATGGCGACGAATCTTACAAAGGGCTGAAAAAACAGGTTGAAAAAGTATTTGACAATAGCAACCCACGTGAAGAACTCCTAAAACATTATGAATGGCAAGAAGAGCATTTTCTTCTTCTAAAAAAGCCAATTTTAAACAACGATACGGTAGTCGGGTATATTATCGTTGGTAAATCTGTAACGTCACAGCATCACTTTTTCCAAAATGCAAAGTATTTACTAATATTCTTAACTTGTATCTCGACAGTCTTAATCGGACTACTGAGCTATTATATGGCAGGTAAAGCGATGATACCTATTCAATGGTCGTTCGATAAACAAAAAAAGTTTGTATCCGATGCCTCCCATGAATTACGAACACCACTCAGTATTTTTTATAGTTCACTTGAAATTTTAGAAGTTGAGGAAGCAAAACAATTAAGCTCCTTTGGAAAAGAATTAATTGCGGATTTAAAAGACGAGGCTGAAATAATGAAAGAGCTCATAGAAAAACTGCTGTTCTTAGCAAGACACGATCAGCAGCAGGCTTCTATTCATAAAGAAATAATACCATTATCTACTTTACTCAATAAAGTAAGCTCAAAATTTCAAAAGATTATGCCTTCTGACATACAGTTTTCCACTGAAATTCAAGAGAACATCGAGCTACTTGGAGATGCTTCAAAAATGCAAGAGCTACTTTATATTTTATTAGACAATGCGACAAGGTATACAAATAGTGGAAAAATCACACTTACACTTTTAAAAAATCAAGGGTTTGTAAAAATTACTGTTGCTGATAGTGGAATTGGTATGACTGAACAGGAATTGCCTTTAGTGTTTGAGCGATTCTACAGAAGTGACTCTGCTCGTCAACGAAATGGTACTGGTTTAGGTCTTGCCATAGCAAAAGCAATAGTAGAGCAGCATGACGGAAAAATTTATGCAACAAGTAAAGTAGGTAAAGGCACTACATTTCATATTGAAATTCCTATTTAAATATTGATTATCTTAAAGGAGTCGGGGCTTTTTAGAACAGCCCCGATTCTCTTTAATGATTGTGCGATGTTGAAATATTCCCTTTATTTTTGAGCTGACTTATTGTTCTTACCATCAATATCAACAAGATCCCCCCTCCAGAAGCTACATAAAACATGATAACGAAAGTATTTTCTGAATCAGTTCCAATAAGCACTCCATGGGCAAGTGACAATACCCACGCTGGTAACACAAGAAAGTGAAGTTTTTTCCATAAGGAGCGATTCATCGTTCGCATCCATAAATCCGATGACATGATTACCATTAGAAATAAATAGAATGCTATTGTTCCAAGGGCTGATGGTAGGGACTCATATTCAGCTGAGAAAGGGATTAAAATCTCTCCTAAATTAAAAGGCTCATAGTGATCGATGATAAGCACTAACATATGCCCAATCACAGTGACTAGCCCTAGCCATCCTGCGTTTTGATGTATATGATAAATTAAATTTTTATGTGCTTTTACAAATGATGATTTTCTCAATAAACCAAATATAACAGAAATTGTAAAGTAAAAATACGCTAAAAATCCGAATAATCGAATCCATTCCCATGTACTTATTAACATTTATTTCACTCCTGTCATCCTCCAATTTGCTGCTTTCCCTTCTTTCACAATAAAGCGGGCACTTTGCTGACAATTTTTTTCGAACCATTGCTGAAGTTCATCTTCCTTCATAAGAAAGCAAAGTTTTGCACCAACCTCTGCATCACATAAAGAGGACGTGACGACTGAAGCTTGTAGCACATCTGTTTCAGCAACTTCACCTGTTTGTCCGTTCAATAAATGATGCTTCTTCTTTGTTCCTTGCACCCAGCTTCGATAAACTTGATTGGATGTAGCAATGGCACCTGTTTTCATTTTAATTGAGCTAATTTCCTTGTCGATATTCCAGGCATCTGCAACACCGATCGTCCAAGTCTTTTCCCCAGAAGACCACATTTTCATATCCCCTCCCCCGTCTATTAGTCCAAAATCAGAAGAGACATCTTGCTCAAGCCAATTAGCCAACTTCTCAATAGCATATCCTTTGGCAAACCCACCTAAATCAATTTCCTGCTGTGCTACCTTCATCACTTGCCCATCATCTAGAAATTGAAATGGTTGATCTACAATAAAAGGTTCGTTTTGAAATGTCTTACTTTTAACTGTTACAAATGGGAAAGATTGATTGTAGCCATGCTGTTCTAATTGCAATTTAAGATATGGTGAAAATAAACCATGAGAAAGTTGATAATATTGATCTGCTTGCACTAAACAATCATATAATAACGAACTAATGCGTAGCGTTTCTCCCATTTTTAAATCATTAAGTTGTGATAATTCGTTGCTTGGTTGAAACCTTGACCACTCTTGCGCTACGTATTGAAGCCATTTCTCTGCTTTTTCTTTCCATGTGAAATGACTACCTTTTGGCATAGCAATATAAAATTCTGTATTCATTATTTGTAAAGTTAGTGTATCCACACGACCAACTCCATTAAGTTCTTTTCGTTTTTCGCTCGCTTTTAACAGCGGGTTGACTTGTCATTTCAAAGTTCGTCCAATCAAGCTGCACTAGCTCTTTTTCTCTTTTTGTCATTTTGTGCTGATTTACATCTTGACTATTATTTGTGCGTGTTGTTTCGGCTTGTGTTGAGCTGTTAATTTGGGTTAAAATCGCTGCGGCTAAAAGGATCCCTGACGCTCCTAATACCCACTTTGCCTTTTTCGGCTCTTTCATAATAGTTCCCCCTAATTCATAATTGGCTGACATACAAACGTTTGATTACTTTCTTGCCATTCTGCTAGATAGCCTAAGCCATTCGTTATTGTACTAATAGGAACATATAATTCTTCATTGACATAAAATGCTTGTGCAGGAGATGGCGTTTTCACGTTATTATCATAGACAACGTTTGTTCCAGCACGGAAAAGTAATTCATTCGCTTGATATTGAATAGCCAAAATTTTACTTTCTTTGTAAAAGGTCGCTTTCGCTCCTAAAACCTGTGCTACTGTTTTTCCCGGCACAAAAAATTCTCCGTCTTTTGGTATCACAGAAAAGTTCAGCTCCTTATTTGTCCCTTCTACTTTTAATGTGACCTTTTGAGAGTTCGTGAAAGGTAATACTTCTTTATCTGTTACAACTGTTCGTGTCCAAATATTCCAAGTACCTTTTTCACTTACCGCATCTTGAAAATAGTAAGTTTCTTCCCCTTCATCATCAGCATCATCATCGTAATATTCCTCATCATGCTCGTAATCGTCATCATCATCGTCTTTATACTCTTCATGTTCTTTATATTCATGTTTGTCGTCATCTGCAAGTACAACTACGCCATTTGTTATAAAACCTGCCAATGCAAGAACGAAAATAAGACCAATTTTTTTCACCTTCATCTACAACTCTCCTTTCTTTTGACTTCATTTTAGGTTTTAAAAGTGAAAGGAGACTGAATTTTTAAAACAAAATTAGTCATACAAAAAGCCATTCCTATGGACAGATTTCTCTGCACCTAGAAATAGCTTGGTTTATCAGTTTATTATTCTTTAGAGTTTCTCTTCACTTCGATGTTTCCCTAAAATCTTCTTCCATAGGTATAATACAGTGTAGGTGGTAATAAAGTTTGATTATATTAGCTGGGTCAGTTATTTGAATTCCCTTTTCATCTTTTTTTGTAAATTTAGGAACTACTTCCTTCACAGATCCTGCATTATCTTCAATATTAATAGGCTAAATTATTATTATGAACGAACATGTGTTGTCTAAAGCAGAGGAGAACTTAGTCACTGAAAAGTATATTGACGGCGGAGTGACAGGAAAATTTGAAAGATTGTCTTTAGAAATTTCCGCTCAACTTTGTTATTAATTGGGCCGCTTTTCTTTAAATATGAAGCAATTTCTGTGGGTATCTTTTGGTGCTAATCTTAAAGGAACAGACCAGACATATGCGGATGAAGCATATTATGAAAATCAAGATAGATAAAAATAGCTATCTACTAATTTGGACCTGAGTACAGCCCGAGGTTTATTTATCAGCAAATGCAAAAACCCCATTTTGAAAAAAGATTGATCAAAATGGAGTTAATCTTTCTAACTAAGTATGAGATTTTTATAAAAAAAGTTTGGTTAATTAAATGAGCCTTATTCAGCTAAGAATGAAAAGAAGCCTTTCCACAATTTAAATGTAGCTGTCTATGCAACAATTTAGACCCTTAGTGAGCCACGGAAACCCCTTGCAGCATAATAGGATTCTGCTCCGTTGTGGTACATAACTCAATCTTTTTCTCTTGCTCTCTGTGTATCTCTTATATTCTTTTGAACCGTTATAGCTGCAAATAAACTAAGAACAAATGCCATACCATAAAATCCTTTTTCGCTTAAAACAATACTTCCTGCATTGTATAAACCGATGGCAATTAATGAAATAGATACAATTAGTGCGAACCAACTAATACCATAATAAATACTCGTAACCGGTATTCCCTCATCTTTATCTCTAACTGCTTTTTGTAAAGATATCGCCGAATAAAGTCCGAATACTAAAACTGCAAAGTAAAATCCTTTTTCGTTCAATAGCATATTTGCATTAAACAAACCTATAAGATAAGACGAAACACCTACTAATAGCGCTGCCCACGATGCCCCTTTGAAGGCTTGAGTCGGTTCTCCCTCTTTCCTTTCTTCTTTCACTTTTAATTCATTTCGTTTTCCTTTATCTAACAAAACTTCATTTTCATTGGTCATTCAATTTTCCGCCTCCATCTTTTAATCTAATAAAAATGGAGCACTAGAGACACTGTAGTGCACCTACATCTATTATATAGAAATCATTTGCAAATAATATATAACTTTATTATTATTTTCCATTCAGGATTTTTAAACTCACGACTTGCTACACTAACCTGCCATTAAGTTGAACAAGAAAAAACGATCTTCGTTATTAATCATTAGCTGTCTTCTTAATCTTATGGTGCCGAGAACCCATAGAAAAAGGCTATGGCAAACATGAAAAAAAATACGAAAACAATAAAAATACCATTCGAAATGACACTGAAAACCCTTATACCAGTTTGTTTTGTCTTGATCCCCAAAATCATTGCCACTATAAATCCAATATCAATCATTAAAAATAAGAAAATCGATATCCTTAAATCTGAGTTTGGAATTCCACTAAATAAAACCAATAATGCTGCCACAACTAATACTACAGTCATTATCAATGATATGGCAGCTAGTCTATTGCTCTTACTTTGATTCTCCACAAAACCACCTCTTCCTCATTTTACCAAAATAACATTGATTTTAAAATATGGTTTGCATTTTGTCACCTTACACCCTGATATTACCTACAATAGCAATAACATAAATTAAAATATTATGCGTGTTGATTGGGAAAAAATAGGTTTATTATTGAATGATAAAAGGATTTTTTTGTTGTTATTTTACTAATATATTCCCATTGCCAACTGATTGTAGCGTAGGGCTGCTCGACGCTCGCCCGCAGGAAAGCGAGTAACCCGTAGAGGAAATCAGAGTCTTCTAATTAATTAGGATAGATAAAAATGATTGATAAACACACCTGATATAATATTGTTCAATTCCAAACTAAAAGCCATTATACGGTTTATGTTCGTATAACAGCTTTAAATAAAATTATTGAATTTTCTGCACTCTCGGCATAAAGCATGCAACTACTAATCCGACGATTGCAAATACTAGCATAACTAAATATGCATCATTGGTACTCAAAATAGACGATAATTGACGAATATTTTCGTGAACAACTTGCTGTGTTTCAAGTGTCGTAGCATGAGCAGTTGATTGAATTGAATAAATAGTCATGACAACAGCTGTTCCAATAGCACCTGCAAGTTGGCGAACCGTATTATTAACAGCAGATCCATGTGAACCTAATTCTCGTGGAAGTGCATTTAAGCCAGCTGTATTTAAGGGCATCGTAATAAAACTTAACCCTATTCGTAAAATAATTGTACGAATCATTAGGTATAAAAAGGTCGTAGAAGAGGTTAAATCCAGTACGCCCCATATAGAAATAATAATAAATACTAGTCCAGTTATAAATAAAGGTTTAGCCCCATATTTATCAAACATTTTCCCTGTGACTGGTGAAAGGAAGGCGTTAATGACTGCTCCAGGTAAGAGTAGCAATCCTGCTTCTAATGCTGTAAAACCTCGCCCGTTTTGTAAGTACATTGGTAGCAAAATTAAATCAGCGTACATAATCACCGTAATAACAACATTAATAATTGATGTTAATGTAAAAATTTTATACTTGAAAACAGTTAAATTTAATAATGGATCTTTTGACTTGATTTGTCGGATACAGAACAGAGATGTAATGATCATACCAATAATGGTCGTTGTTAAAACAGTTACATCATCCCAGCCTTTACTTCCTGCACTACTAAATCCAAATAGAATACTGCCAAACCCTATTGTTGAGAGTAAAATACTAAACATATCCAACTTTACTTTTGTTGTTTCTGCGACATTCATTAAATACTTATTTGCTAACAAAATAACAGCCATTACAAATGGAACTAGCCCGATAAATAGCCAACGCCATGAGAAATATTCAATGAGGAAACCTGAAAGTGTAGGAGCAATTGCAGGTGCAAATATCATGGCAAACCCTATTTTCCCCATTACAGCTCCGCGCTTTTCAGCAGGATATAAATATAAAATTACCGTCATCATAAGAGGTACGATTATGCCGGCTCCGACAGCTTGAATCATACGTCCAGTTAATAGTAGGCCAAAATTCATCGCACTCCCACAAACAATTGAACCGATTAATAAAAAGCCCATTGAGCTTATAAACAGTTGTCTCGTCGTAAATCTCTTCATTAAAAATGCAGTAATTGGGACAAGTACCCCATTAACAAGCATAAATCCAGTAGATAACCATTGGATGGTAGCTGCATCTACTTGAAATACATCCATTAAGTTACTAAGTGCAACATTTAACAATGTTTGATTTAAAGTGGATAAAAAACACCCCATTATTAATACGACCAATAAAGTAGTCTTTGCTCTTTCTGATAATTCGTTTTGCATATGAACCCCTTACTATTGAAGCTTGTATTATCGACAATTTGTCGATAAAGTATATGGTATCAGAAAGCTATATCTCTTGACCATAAACAATATTTTTGAAATTGTTCAGTAGTCGACAATAATAAAATAGCTGTCGATGAAACAAGAGATGATGAACAGAGGAGTGAACAAATGTCTACGGATAAAAAAGAAGATCCAAGGTCGATTAGAACAAAGGAAATGTTTAAGAACGCGGTCCTACAATTATTAAGTGCAGGGGAAAAGACATCTTCATTGACCGTACAAAAAGTGGCGCAGGCTGCAAAATTAAATCGCACAACTTTTTATTTACATTACCATGATATTCAGGAATTAATTGAACACCAAACCCGCGAAATCATGGAAGAAATTTCAATTCAAATAATGACGCTTATTGATACTAAAGATTTGTCGGAAAAAGAGCAATTGACGAAGCTATTAGATAACTTATATAGTCACCGTGAATACTTATTAATTTTATTTGACAATGATGAATTCGAAGAAAAGCTATTTATTTTTTTCCAACAACTTGTAATAAAAAGACGAGAGAATAGTAAGCAAATACTCCCAGAAAACTATGTAACAGTTGATATTAAAACGGCTTCGTTAATTGGTGTTATTATGTGGTGGATCAGGAAAGGTTTACACTTCAGTTCGGACTATATAGCCAATCAAATTTATCTATTGTATAAAAGTTAAAGTACAGGCTGGCGAATTGAATTAGGTTAATGTAAATTTAACTCAATTCATTATTTACCATCAGCAATAAATAAGCTGGGTATAGATTACTCCCATACCCAGCATTTCTTCTCCTTCGAACTTAGCTACACAATTAAGGTGCTCTCTCTCTTAAACGTTACCGTCAAACTGCATTCTAAAAAATAACAATGTACCATAATATTAACGCAATCTATCATCGAACATTAATTGTATTTGAATACCAAACGGGTCTTCAATTATTCCGTATGCTTTGCTAAAAACATTATTAGCTAACGGAACAATGATTCTTACTCTCTTATCTGCTGTCAGACTCTTATAAAAATGTTCGATTTCTTCTAAGTCCGCACTTTGAATACACAGTGAAGTGTTATTCCCCGCTACATATTTTTCTGTAACATCCATTGTATCTTCTGCCAGCATTACTTTTGTTCTTCCAATGGATAAAACGGAGTGAGAAATATGATTTTTATTCTCTTCCGTAAGCTGCAGCGAGCTATCGCGTTTGGCCATGTCCTCATAAGTAACGACTAATAATTCCTCTGCATTAAAATGCTTTTTGTAAAAATCGACCGCTTCTCTAGCTTTTCCGTTCATGGATAGGAAAATGGCTACTTCTAGTGTTGTACTCATATTACAATCTCCTTTATAAAATAATTTCGGTAGATATCTTATCGATTGATATTACCTCGATCTTATTTTAAGATGTAAAGGTATCAAAACGTGACACCTTTAAGGAGATTTGTATGAAGAAATCAGAAAGAATAAATGACATGATTAGATACTTAAATAATCGGGAGTACTTTAATTTAAGTGACCTAATGACTAAATACAATATTTCCAAAAGTACAGCTCTACGTGATATTAGTTCATTAGAACAATTAGGTATGCCTATTTTTACTGAGCATGGCAGGCATGGACGTTATGGTCTTTTAAAAAATAGATTGCTATCCCCCATTATCTTTACGATTGATGAAGTGTATGCTCTGTACTTTGCCATGCTAACGCTAGAATCATATCAATCAACACCATTCCATTTAAGTGTTACTAAACTAAATGAAAAATTTGAAAACTGTCTGTCTAAAAATCAAATACAGCAAATTCACAAAATGAAAAAAGTTCTGCAATTTGAAGTAAATCAGCATAATCATGTAAGTCAATTTTTAGATAAAATTTTAAAAAGCGTTCTTAATGAAAGCACCTGTAAGATTCAGTATTTGAAAAATAACGAGCACAAAAATTACCATGTCCAATTTTTCAAAATTTCTGCTAGGTTTGGTCAATGGTATGCTACTGGAATAGAGTTCAATACGAATAAATATAGAGTTTTCAGATGTGATAAAATAACCTCTTTAGAAGAACAAGATATCAACTCACACTTTTCTATTGATCATCTTATTCGTCGTTCATTAGAAATTTATAAATCGAAGGAGAGTATTGACTTTGAAGTGGAGATTTCAGCACAGGCAAAGGATATTTTTTATAAAGAACATTTCCCTTCTATGAAATTAGAAATTGGTAGTAAAACAGTCGTGAAGGGATTTTATAATCCTAGAGAAGAGAAATTTATTGCTAATTACTTTCTGAAATACGGTCATCATGTTTTAACAGTGAAGCCTGATTCATTAAAGCATAATATCCAAGATGCCATACAAAACCTTTTCAATCACTATCAAAAATTATAAATCAGCTTGCGGATCACAATATAAAAAAGTTTGCCCTCACGTTGCTAAAAAAACTATAGCAGACAGAAAAGGAGCCAAACGAAAGATAAATGGTCCCGCAAGCTCCGGCACACCAATAGAAACAGTAAACATTTGCTGAAAGAAGTTAAAAACCTCCAAAAAGAGACTGGGATAAAACAGGTTAAAACCTTAAAAAGCGCGAGAAATCAATGTTAGAAAGTAAGCCCGTAATCAAATAACGCATATAAATAACCAGGCACCTCCGGTACTGTCAACTACCAAACTAACAATTGTCCCTGTGACACTAGATCAGATCACTGACAACTCTTCATCTTCACCACAAAACTCTCCTGAGCCGAGCTGCATCATTAAAACAACTAGTGCTGAAATTTCCTTCTTTAATGGCGTAGATGAGCGCATCATCCAAACGATCCTGAAGGAGTTGAATAATCAATGAAGCAAGATTGTACGACTACGCCATTTGTTATAAAACCTGCCAATAATAGAACTAAAATAAGACCAATTTTTTTCATCTTCACCTACACCACTCCATTTCCTTTGACTTCATTTTAGGTTTTAAAAATGATAGGGGACTGAATTTTTAAAACAAATATAGTCATACGAAAAAGCCATTCCAATGGACAGATTCCTCTGCACTTAGAAATAGCTCGGTTCCTTAGTCTATTATTCTTTAGAGTTTCGCTTTGATTATATATTTATCTCTACCTTTTCGAGACAAATCACAAAACTATTTTGGTAAAACTATCTTACAATTGCAAAAAGACCAAGTAACTAGGTCTTTTTTGATATACTCTTTACAAATATCGCAGTAACTTTTACTGTAAATAAATAAATTACTAAGAATCAATTTTGAAAGGAATATATGTCTTAAATGAAAGTAAACATTAAAATTATTGAAAAACTTAAAGAAGAATCATGTACATTTAACATTCATAAAGTAACATCCTTTATTCAAGATATCGTATCAACTCTTGAAAAAAGCTCTGACAACTATTTAATAGCAAATTCTACATCAAAAAACGAACAAGAAAAAGTTCCTTATTCCAATATATTTTATTTAGAATATCTTGAACGAAAAATATTCATTTATACAAATGATACTATTTTTGAAACAAAGAGCCCATTATATAAATTAGAACATGATCTTCCCAATAACTTTATTAGAATCTCGAAAACTATCATTATCAATATTCATTTTTTAAATAAATTTTTGGTTAAACCTAATGGTAATCTTGAAGCATTTCTCACTAACGAAGAGAAAGTAATTGTGTCAAGAAAATATGTATCTTCTTTGAAAAAGACACTAACAAGATATTCCAAAAGTCCACTTATGTATTGATTTTTACCACATATGTTAATACGTATTTCTTTATTCCCCCTTTGATGCCATTATGGATAACATCAAAGGAGGCATTAAAAAATGTATAACAACCTTACAGAAATATTTTTAAGAACGCCATTGTGGGTATGGATATTATTATTCATTTTAATAAAAAGAGGGATTGCTATTTCCCAGGAAAGACCAATCAATTTATCTAAAATGTTTTTAGTTCCTTTTATCTTTATGATATGGGGATTAGAAAAAATGATCACTCAATTTTTGCACTTAGAGCTATGTTTAATAAGCTATTTCCTTTTCATACTTCCAGGCACTTTAATTGGTTATTTGTTGTATAAAAAATATCAAATTTTTCACATACAGGATTTAGTAATCATGAGAAAGAAATGCTATCTTCCATTAATCATTATTTTGATTAATTTTATGATGAAATATCTTTTAAATGTCACATTAGGCATTTCTCCATCATTTTATAATGACATTTCATTCAATATAATTTATTCTGCCATAAGTGGTCTATCTATAGGGCTTTTCTTTGGAGGAATTCTTTATACATATTATGTACACAAAGAATTAAACAAGCCTATCTTAAAATCATAAAAATTTTGAGGGGGAGACATTTCATTGCAATTAAAAAACAGACTACTTTCAGGTTTAGGAACTGGTGCATTTATTTATATGCTAGTTTTACTATCGAGAAAAAATATCATCTCTTCAGAAGCTGAGATTATTGGTGTGTTAATAATCTCAGCTTGCGCAGGTATTTTTACAATCATTTTTGAAATTGAAAAGATTAACTATTTGTTTGCTTTAGTCATCCATTTTATCTTGATGTTTCTATTAGTCTTCTCTATATCTTTATATAACAAGTGGACAGATAATTTTCTAAGTGCAGATTTTCTTGGTGGTTTTTTATTAATATATATATTTGCATGGATTATAACACTGATTAAGACTAAAAATGAGGCGAATGAACTTAATGCCTTACTAAAGCAGATGAGAAAATTTTTAAATTAAAAAGTGTTTAAAGAAACCAAATCATATTTACCAATATTAATCGGCAACATCCAATCTCCTCTCTCGAGGAATAAATGATACAGAAGATCACTCATTTTGCAGAGTGGTCTTTTGTATTATCTCCAAAAACTTCACTCAACTAGTTTTGATTCCAATCACTTAGTTTTGTCCTTTTTCTTTCCCAACATCTTAACAGCGTCATACCTGATGTTTTTTTAACAGATACATTTAAAGATGCTATTCCGAAATATAAAATAAAAACCCCATGACACTCAGGCTCCCTTTCTAAATGCTTTCTATACTTTCATCATCTTTAACAGTTACTTTCCTTGTAAAAACGCTAACCATTAAACTTACGAAAATATTAACACTCAATGCAAGGAAACCAATGTTGATATCTTGAATATAGGATGGCCAGCTTGGGAACAGCTTACTTAAATGAGCACCTGTAGCTGCTTGCCAACCTACAATCGTGACACCCACAATAATCCCAGCAAACACACCTTGTAAAGTTAATGGATTTTTCTTTATAAAGCTACATACAACCGCTGGTACAAATTGAGTTACTAGTCCATACCCCATTAAAAATAATAACGTAATTGCTCCGCCACCACTAAAAGTAAAGTAAAGTGCAACAAGTGCAATCACTGGAACTGAATAACGAGCAATGATACCAATTTGTTGATCAGTAGTTTGTGGACGAATAGGTTTTACAACATTTTTTGCAAATAATGTAGCTGCAGACATCAAAATCAATGAACCTGGAACAATTGCAGTTAATAGTCCTGCTGCTCCAATAAAGCCTACGATGACTGGATTAAATGTTTGCGTGGAGATTTTAAATAAAGCTAAATCCACAGCACCTCCTTCTAACCCTGGAACTTGTAAAATTGCTGCTGCTCCAGCAAATAAGATAAATAATAAAAATAATGCATAGATAGGAAGCATAATCGCATTTTTTCTTAAGGCATTTCCATTTTTCGCTGAAAAAGTAGCAACAAATGTATGCGGCCACATATAAAACCCTAACGATGTTAACATCATCGTTGAAATATACCATGAGGTACTAAAACCTGAATCTGGAAATGTTAAAAACCCTGGTTTAACAACTTCAATTGCTTCCCACATTGGTTGAATGCCACCATAATAATGTATAGGTAAGTAGATACCAAGGAATAACACGACACCAAGAATAAGAAAATCTTTCATAAC
Organism: Lysinibacillus sp. TE18511; assembly: GCF_054062295.1. Taxonomy (NCBI): domain Bacteria; kingdom Bacillati; phylum Bacillota; class Bacilli; order Caryophanales; family Bacillaceae; genus Lysinibacillus; species Lysinibacillus sp. TE18511. The sequence continues at coordinate 15,867 of NZ_JBSSFD010000044.1, read as the reverse complement.
AGCTGTCCAAGCCGATCCATGAATTCCTGAAACCATAACATAAGCAATCATTGCAATTGTGCCAATCCAAATTGTTATTTTCGGATCGATCGCTCCATAGGAAGCTTCAGAAACGATAATGCCTAGACCTTTTAATTGAATGATTAAATACGGAATTAGAGCAGCTAACCCTACAACGGCTACGAGCATGCCGAGAAATCTACTATTATATGCCTTTTCAAAAAAATCAGATTGTGATAGTAGACTATGTTTCTTTCCATAAGCCCATATTTTAGGTGTTAACCAGTAAGCAATTACATAGTTCAGCATCGCGATATTGTAAAATGCTACGCCACCTTTTCCATACATCCAACCACTTACCCCTAAAAATGCATTCGTTGTATAAATTTCACCAGCCATTAATAAGAAAATGAAGATAGATCCAAATCCACGGCCTCCAACACTCCATTGTTCAAGGCTCATATCTTTACCTCTACTTGCAGTAATACCTAAAAATAAAGCAATCACTAAGAAAATTACAATGATTCCAACTGAAATAATCATATTATTCCACCTCCTCTTCTGCATCAGGATTTATACGATGAACTATAATCATTAAACCAGTTCCTAAAAAGATCCATAAAACCATCCAAAATAATAGAAACGGGAGACCCAAAATATATGGTTCGGCACTTTTAATAAAAGGAACTCCTAAAGGCATTCCAAAATATGCAATGAACGTGAGTAAGTAACAGACCTTTTTTTGTGTCATTTTTCCTATCTCCTTTGTATTCAATGAAATTTTACTCATTTATTAATTGTTGGAATCCGTTATCAATAAATAGACTATTTATATCTCTTTTATCAGGAGTAAAATTAACTTGTTTTTCACTATCTAGAAAATCAATTGTGTATTGTATAGTAGCCGCCACACCTAGTTTTAAAGCATCTTCATCTAGGTCAAAGTAAACATTATGATGTTCTGCCCCAATCCCTTCTTCGAGGTTTTGTATGCCAACGAATGCAAACACACCTGGGAAGTATTTTTCATAAAACGCAAATGATTCTGATGCCATCCAAGCTGGGATTGAATGTAATGCATCTGTACCAATTGTATTTTTCACTGCATTAATCGCAATCTGTGCACATTCTTTTTGATTATAGACGATTAAGTCGGATTCTTTAGGTTCTGTAATAAATTCATAAGTGCAATTATGCAGGTCACAGACTTTTTTTAGGATTCTCTTAAATTCTTTTGCTGCATGGGCACCTTGGTCATAATCTAAATATCTGGCTGTTCCTGAGAACTGTAAACTTTCTGGAATTATATTTGCTGCGGAACCTGAACTAATCGTTCCAATTGAATAGGTAATCGTTTTAAAAGGATCTAGAGTATTTAATCTCATCGCTCTTAAATTGTTATAAAAATCGGTAAAACAATCTAATGGAGCAACTGACAAATCTGGTCTGGAACCATGTCCACTTTTTCCTTTTATTAAAACATCGAAAACAAAAGAAGCTGCCATTCTTGGACCTGGATCAACAGATATTTTTCCAGTCGGAAGATCAGATTTTAAATGGATACCCCAAATTCCGTCTCCTCCGATTTCGTGTAATCGTTTACAGAGATTATAAATTCCTCCGCCCATTTCTTCCCCTTGTTCAAAAGCTAGGAGCACTCTTCCTTTAATTTTGTCATTGTGTTGAGTCAATATTTTCGCTGCACCTAAAAGCATCGCTGTATGTCCATCATGTCCACAAGTATGAGCAGCTTGGTCAGTCTCAGAAAACACCACTTTTTTCTTTTTTAAATTATTTTCTTCTTCCTTCATCGGCAATGCATCTAGATCTGCCCTAAGAATTAAAGTTTTTCCCACTTGATTCCCTTGAATATAACCAATAATTCCGCCATCAGGGACAATCTCGTAATTAATGCCTAATTTAGTTAACTCGTCTGTAACCACTTTCATTGTCCGTACTTCTTGTAATCCGATTTCAGGATGTCTATGGAGATCTCTTCTTATATCAATTACATAATCTTCTATTTCTTTTGCAGCTTTTAATGCATCAAGCTCAAATTCGATTGCTTTCATTTTCTATACACCTCTTCTAATAGGTTTTTAGATTCGATATCTTGGAATTCTAAAGCGATTCTTTCAAGTGCTTCTTTTATAAGTGGTCTTGGTGAAGGGGTACAGATTCTTTGAAAGTCATTACCTTCAATTCCAAACAAGTGACCATCTTCAAGTATGACATTGGCTTTGTTATAGATACGGTCATGAACTTCTTGAGCTGAAAGACCATATCCACTAAAGTCCATCCACATCACGTATGTTCCTTCAGGGATCCTAACTTTGACTGTAGGCATTTTTTCAACTAAGTAATTTTTCACATATTCTATTGTGTCGTCAATATATTCTGTTATTTGCGCTAACCATTCTTCTCCTTCGTTATAGACAGCTATAAGAGCTGCAATTGTAAACGGTGATGGTAACTGCATCCCCATTGTGTCGCTAAAGATTTTTCTAATCTCCGGGTTTGAAATAATAACATTTGTACAGTGCAGACCTGCAACATTAAATGTTTTATTGATGGCTGTACACGTGATGATATGATCCGTACTGTTTGCAACTTTTGCGATGGGTGTAAATTTTTGATTTTTTCTAATAAGATCCCCATGAATTTCATCAGCTACAATAATTACATTATTTTTCGCACAGATATCCGAAAGCGTTTTTAATTCCTCATATGTTAAAACCCTTCCAGTCGGATTGTGTGGACTACAGAGAATGAACATTGTTGTATTTTCTTCTTTTGCTTTTGCTTCAAAATCCTCAAAATCAATTGTGTAATACCCTTCAGCATCACATTTCAACGCATTATTTCGAACAACTCTTCCATTTCCTTCTATCGCAGCTGTGAAAGGCGGATAAACTGGACGTTGAATAATGATACCTTCACCAGGTTTAGTTAAAGCTTTTACAGCTATATTCAAGGCATGTACTGTTCCAGGGCTATATACAATCTCTTCTCTTTTGATTGTCCAATCATGCCTCTTTTTAAACCAATGCCGAATTGATTCAAAGTACGCATCTGGAAAAACAGAATATCCAAAAATACGATGATCAACTGTTTTATGTAGTGCATCTATCAATGGTTGCGGAACGGGTAAATCCATATCTGCTGTAAATAGTGGAATGGTCTCATAGTCATATCTTTCTGTATAACCAATTGTTTTAATTAAATCTCCGCCATCCCACTTAAAAGAATAAGTATTTCGGCGATTAACAATTTCATCAAAATTATATTCCAATGCTTTCCCTCCTCTTCTTTGTATCCAAATTTTCTATTTAATCTCGGTTTTTAAAACGCTTAGATTAAATTTTTCTCAGTTTAACACCTTAACCGTAAAACGGTCAATGGTAAATTTCAGAATTTTTTTAAAATTATATAGATTCGAAACAGATGGTAAAATAAAATTAAATTTGCCTCTAATTATGGAGAGGAGGATGCATTGTGGATAAAGAAGAGATTTTTTATGAGCTAATGGAAACAATTTACGAGACATCTAGACTTATTAGTTCATACGAAAATATTCCAAGAAAATATGGAACAGAAGATGAATTGTATATGATAGAAGTTCATACACTCAACTTAATTGGAGATCAAGTAAAAACTACAACTTCTGAAATTGCAAGAATAAAAAATTGCACAAAAAGCGCTGTTTCTCAAATGGTTGATAAACTCATTAAAAAGGATTTAGTAGTTAAATATAGAAATCCGGATAATTATCGAGAATTGAATATTGAATTGACACCAAAGGGCAAATTAGTTTTTGAATATCATAAGAAGCTAGATCTAGAGGAATATAGGAAATATCTGAAAAACCTCGAGCAATTTACAGCTGAAGATTTTCAAAAGTATATTACAGTCTTAAACGTAATCAATCGTAGAACGCAAAGCGTGCTTAATGACAAAAAATCAACAATGTATTGATTATCTTTTCTATCCTACTCTAGATTAAGGAATTATTAGTTATAAGAGTAGAATTGAAAAAAATAGCGTTAAATTATTTCATTAAACATATAAAAAGGCTTACCATGATGAAATTCAACATGGTAAGCCTTTTCTTCTAAAAGTTCCGTTAAGAATATAGATAGACCGTATAAAGATTGTCCGCTCAGAGAAATCGGGATGAGGGATTACATTGGAAAGGTGTGTTCACCTACTTATTCTATTAAGAACAATATTTCTTAAGTTTTACTCGCTTTAAATATAGAAATAAACTTATTCCATCCTTAATATAACATATAAAAAGACAATTCAAGATAATGGTAAGATACCATAAAGCAATTAAACTTTTTGATATCAAACACATCTTCTTGAACTGCCCTGCAAATTGCAACAGTTAATTAGATTCTCCATTCGCCTCTTTGGAGTAATTATACTGAGAAGGATCAACTGGAGTATAACCTGTTGGCTTATAGAATCTCAATAAGTCACCATTCACGACTTTATCAGATAATTCCAATTTGTGATCGACTTCATTTTTAATAGTTTTCGCAAACTCTAATTGACTATCGTCTAGTAGTAAACCTGTTTTATTATCATAAAATTTCCCATTAACCGAATAAATAGTAGGACTGACAAAACCACCATTTCTAAATGGTACAACTTCATCATGCTCTTTTGATAATAAGTCAGAACCAAATTGAACAAATTTTTGCGTATCTACTCCCAGTAAATGTAATAACGTTGGAAGAAGGTCTGTTTGGCCACCATAAGTATGGTTGGTTTCACCTTGCATTCCTGGAACATGTATTAATAATGGTACGCGTTGTAAATTAGCACTTTCATATGGTGTAATTTCTTTTCCAATGACTTGTTCCATCGCATCATTATGATTATCTGAAATACCGTAATGGTCACCATAAAGAACGATCATCGAATTATCATATAATCCTGATTCTTTTAATTGATTGAACATCTGTTCGATTGCTTCATCTGCATAACGTGCTGTTTGGAAATAACTATCTACACTTGTATCTCCAGTCGCCGCTTTATCAATTGTTACTAAGTCTTGATTCATTTGATATGGGAAGTGGTTCCCTACCGTAATAAATTTCGTATAAAAAGGTTGTGGTAACGAACTTAAAAGACTTTCAGATTGTTCAAAGAATGGTTTATCTAACAAACCATATTCAGCCATGTTTTCTGAAGAACTCGTATCATAATAACTAGCATCAAAGAAGTAATCGAATCCAAATGATTTATAAATCTCATTTCGATTCCAGAAGCTTCCGTTATTACCATGGAATACGGCTGATGTATAACCATAATCTTTTAAAATACTTGGAGCCGCTTGGTACGTATTTTGTGCTTTTGTAATATAAGCAGATCCTTGTGGTAACCCAAACAAAGAATTTTCCAACATAAATTCTGCATCGGAAGTTTTACCTTGACCTGTTTGATGGAAGAAATTATCAAAATACATTGTATTCTTATCTTTTGCTAATGAATTTAAAAATGGTGTAACTTCTTCACCGTTTAATTTATAGTCGATCATAAAGTTTTGGAATGATTCTAAATGTAAATAGATGACGTTCATTCCTTTTGCTGCACCAAAATATTCTGCATTAGGTTTGGCGTAATTAGATTTTGTATAGTTTATCACTTCTGTAACATCACTACTATCCGCCAAAGCTCTCTGTGAAGATGCTTTTACCGTTTCTACTGAATCATAAATCGTATAGTTATAAATCCCTAGATATTTCACAATATAGTTTCTATCAAATCCTCGAGATAATAGTTGCGGGCGATCAGCTTCAGCTAGTCCTAAATTTAGGAATGATACTACTAATGCACACGCAATGATTGTCATTGCTTTTTTATATCCAAAACGATTAGTTTCTTTTTGTATTTTTTTTGAGAATCGTAGGTAAAACATTACAAATACATCCACAAAGAACAAGATATCATAAGGCTTTATTAAAGAAAGAACACTACTACCTAAATCTCCAAAGTTCTGCGATTGGAAAACTGTAGGTAATGTAATGAAATCACTAAAAAATCGGTAATAAACTACATTTGAATATAAAAGAATAGACATCAACGTGTAAACTACAACTAGTGATGTATATTTTCTCTTCCCTCTAAATAAAAAGGAAATTCCTAGAAATAGCAATGCTGAACCTAGTGGATTTATTAGTAAAAGGAATTGTTGAAGGAATCCTTCTACTCCTAGGTCAAATTGTGTTGTTTGAGTGATGTATGTTTTAATCCATAACATTAAAACAGCTAATAAATAGATCCCTAAAAAGTTATTTAATAGGTTATCTTTTTTACTTAATAAATTTTTCATTTTTTCCCTACCTTTTACTTACTTAAATTTAAATCTAGATGTATATTAACTAAGATTATAAGTATATATTGCATTAAAAAAATGTTATTTCACAGTAGCTTTTTCGCAGCTATTGTATACTACTCCCCCATATAGACTTCTGTCAAGTCGTTAAATATAATTGAAGGCAGTAAGTACATTTCTTCCTATTATTGTAAACCCCTTTCGTAAAACCCTAAGAATACCTCATTATTATTGAAATGTTCATTCATATTTCCCACTTAAATATACAGAAATAAAGGAAACATTGTGATAGAAGTATTTTTCAGTTTAACTATACATTCGTCTATGGGTTGCAATCTTCAGATGCAAAATATAATTGTTTATGCTCTTACTTGTGTTTAGTTACGGGTCACTTTAGGCCGAGTGACCTTTCATATAGTTTTTCAACAATAGTAATTTTAAAACACAATTTTAGTTTTAACAATTAAATTTAGTGACATGAAACTTATAATTTTGTAAGGTTTTAGTTTCAGAATATTGCCTTATTTCATATATGTAATTTTTTCCTCATTCCACTAGAATGCTCTGTTGAATTTATTATCAGCTATAATAAATTGGATGTATTAGAAAGAAAGCAGGTAAATTATGATTGATATTTTTTGGCTATGCTACTTAGGAATTTTAGCAATAGCTTCAATTGGAATACTCATAAAAGATGGATATAAAACTACTTTTGGGGTATTAGATTTTGTTTTTTCCTTCGTCACTTGGATAGGTTTATTTGGTTATGTCACAAATAATCAGATTCTTACTCCAATTGTATGGAAATTTGTATTTATAATTGGTTTATTATTTGACATTGTATTTGGTTTCAAAAAGTTTAATGAAGACATAAATTATGATGGTGAACCACTCTACTTTAAACTAGCAATTTTCGTAATCACATTTATTATCTTTATTGGACCATTATATTTTGGATTATTTAATTATGCTTTTAAATAAAGCAATCTTTAGTTTCTTTCGACGAAGAATAGTAGGCGCATACTAGAGCATCGAATTTTGATGCTCCTTTTTTACGCTATTTGTGTCAAATGTGACATAAAAAATACTCTACTCTTATTTAACTATCCTGCTCCGTTCGTTCAATAAAGAAAAAAAGAGCTGCATATGCAACTCAATGTTCTTCAAGTAAAGCCTCTGTTACTTCAATAAGAACCCCTGAATATAAAAAGCAAACATCGTAACAATAATACACGAATAAGCTTATTCCTAAATAGAATATTGTAAAGAAATTACTGTATTTTTATTTTGAATGCATCCGTTTGAAACCATTATATTTCTCATTGGGATATTGTCGACTTGAGTCATCCCTAAATAAGACATAGCTTTAAATTCATTTTTCAATCTATATAATCCTATTGAATGTAAGCTCTTTCCCAATCCTGTCCCAAGAAAATTAGGATGCATACCTATCCAAAAAATCCGTCCTTCATGTTCTGTATTTGGTTCTATATGAGGAAAAACTACACCAACAGGTTCATTGTTAACCATATACACGGTAAACATTTCATTTACTTGTGTCGGAAGTTCGGTCCTCATTCCAGCTAAAAACTTCTCTGCATCAATATAACTTGTACCCATCACTTCAGATAACAATAAGATAGAGTTATTCTCAGAAAATGACCATACTTCATAATCTGGTATGGAAACATTTGATGGTGTCATTAAAGATCTCTTATATATAACCCTTTCACCAATAACTTCCATTTTAGCCCTGGTACAATTTAAGCTATCTAAAAGAATTTTAGGACACTCAAACCTAACTTTTTTCAGTCTACTACTTTGTAATTTATCTAAAAGTTCATTTATAAGCACATCTATTTCAGAAGCAAGATGAAGTTTATTCTCTAAAATTTCTAACATAATTACACGATCACTTTTTATGTAATGTACGCCAACTCTTTGTAAATGCTGAAGCAGTTTATCCACAAATTTTCACCTCTTTTTATTTATAAAATTCTTCACTTTCTATAAATTTCCTTCTTCTATTATCCTGCGCCGTTAGATCAATAAAGCCCCGAATACTTTACTATTTGTAAAATTTTCCGGGCTTTTTACTATATTTTATTGAGGTTTTGTCCCAGCAATTTATTTTCAACCATAAACCATCCGCTATGGCCATGTATGGTGTCTGTGTTCTCTTCCCCTACCACCTTTGAAAAGTCGCTCTTACTTCAATTAATTTATAAATTAGTTAGCAACTTTTTAGCAACCTCTCTAGTTGAAAAAGGATTTTGACCAGTTATTAAGTTGCCATCTTGCACCACAAAAGAACGAAAGGCTCTAGCTTTCTGGAAAATCGCTCCATGTTCAATAGCTATATCTTTGTTTAAAAATGGTACAATAGATTTTTTTGTACTTAAAATTTCCTCAGTTGTAGTAAAGCCTGTAATCTTCTTATTTCTAATAAGATAATCACCATTCTTATCTTTAATGTTTAATAAACCTGCTATACCATGACAAACTGATACAATATAACCACCGTTATTATAAATGGTTAAGCTAATTTGTTGTAATTCAGGATTATTAGGAAAATCCCACATAACACCATGGCCACCAGTATAATAAATCGCAATATAATCGTGATACGCTGTTTGAATTGTTCCTTTTCCCAATGACCGTAGATTAAACTCATAAACTTATTTGAATCAAAAGCAGGATATTCAAGTTTCACAATATGCATAAATTTATTGAAGAAATCCGGTGTGTATTTACCCGCAAATGTATCAGCCATGGTCCATCTCCTTTCTGTTAGGTATAGTTCCACCCTGATTGAGCGACGGCACTTAACTGACTTTCACAAACCTACAAATTCAAATTAGTCGGGATGAGGTGTCTTTGGGTAATCTCCCGTGAATCAATCATCGACACAAAATGTTGAAACTCTGGTATAGACTTGAGTCGCTCCATCGCTGCAAATGCCTTTTCCATATCGCACCAATATATGATGTCTGTCCATTGTCTTGCATCTGATGTATGTAGCAAAGTACGGCTCTCAAATCCGGGTATTTCAAATTTTAAGACCTCAGTAAGTCCAGCAGCTGCCTGACAAAAATGATGCTTGTCAGTCCCCTCCTTCAGCTCAAATAATACAACTTCCATTACATAGTTTTGTTTTTCTAGTTCCATTTGTTGTCTCCTCCGATGTTCTTAATAATGAAGTCAACGTACATCCTTTCTAAATTTCAAAGCTTTATAAATATTGACTTCGAGTTTTACTATACGGGATAATAGTGACAACTATTGGCACTGTTAATAATTTTTCTAATAGAGGAGAACTATTTTATGCACAAAGCGCAAAGACTTATTCAGCTAATTATGAAGGTCAATGAACGTAAGAAATTTACCATTCAGGAGATGGCGGAAGAATGCGGTGTTTCACGCCGAACAATGATTCGCGATTTAATGGAGCTGAGTGAACTGGGGGTACCACTTTATTCCGAAACTGGACCTAGCGGTGGTTATCGAGTTTTGCATGAAAAAGTGTTACCGCCAATCAGCTTTACAGAACATGAGGCAATCGCATTGTTTTTTGCTTGCCAATCGTTACGTAATTACAAAGAACTCCCCTTCAAAAACGAAGTGAATACAGCATTAGATAAATTTTTCTACTATTTGTCGAGTGAACTAAAGAAAAAGATTGAAAGTATGCAACAACGGCTTATATTTTGGGTGCCTCCACATGAGTTAAATGTTCCGTTCTTAAAGGAACTACTTGAAGCTGCACTGGAGCAACATGTTGTCACTATCCTGTATGAAGCTTCTACTAGCAAAAGTAGAGTAATTCAACCTCTCGGGATTTATACGATGAATGGGTTATGGTACTGCCAGGCCTATTGTTTCTTAGCGGAGGATTATCGAGTGTTTCGTGTAGATAGAGTGAAGGATTTTTCTTTAGACGCAGACCAAAGTTTGAAATTAAACATGACGAATGAGCACATAAAGTCGTGGATCATGCCAACAAATGAGGATAATATGTTAGACCTTGAGGTAGATTTAACACCAGAGGGAGTAAGACGATGTCAATCAGAAGTATGGTTATCCCAGTGGCTTCAACTGCGAGAGGATGGATTTGGTACGATTCGTACAAAAATGAACACTTCGTTTACACCATGGATTGTCCATTTTTTCCTGGGCTTGGGCATGGAGGCCAACGTAAAACATCCCCAGGTAGTACGGGAACAAATAAAAAGCAAGTTACAGGAACTAATCAAACAATACGAATGAAGACAACTTGGGGAACAGTTTTCAGTTACTTAATTTAGTACTCTATTGGTCGTTTTTAAATTGAGTGGGTTCAAGACAATTTATTGGCTGCTACAATGTGTTGTCATATGAGGCATAGGATGGCTTTGTGATGATTTAGGAATTATAAAAAAAGGACTTGCATACATGAAATTCAATCATATACACAAGTCCTATTCTTCTTAAACTAAAGCACCCGTTTCGTTTAAGAAGAACAGAGACGCTTATTCAACAATCGCGCCCGATTGTTGAATATTAAAAGACCCGAAAGCCACCATTAGCTTAAGTACAACTTTTTCACAAAGTTTAAATGCTAATGAATGGGATAGATTACTCGTTCTTTTTATAGTTACAGCTATTTAGCGTGATTGACTATTTAAAATGTAGATATAAAAAGATAACCAAACAGAATAGTTAAAATTAATAAGATTAAGACGTTTATGAATTCCCTAAATTTATATGGTAAATATGAAATAGCTACCCAAATTACATTAATCCAAAACGGTGCACTACTTATAGTAGATGTTGTTTTTGGGAGACTAGATTCTTTAGCAAAAATAGCTAATACAAACCCAATGAAGCACATAAAAAATAAAATTCCTGAAATTAAACTTGCTTCATTCATAAATAAAAGTCCCCTTGCATATTTAAGATTAGCTTTAACACCATTAGTTAAATCAATTTATACTTCACAAATTCTTGGATATTAGTAAAAAGTAGTGAATTATTATTTACTAATTTCCTCTTATTGTGCAGCAACTATTTAATGCCGCAGTTAAAGATATCTAATTTTAGTTGACGTATAATTTTAATAGCTCATGTATTGGTAAACTATTAACATCGCTCATATAGAAAAAATATGGTAATTGCCACTCTTGTGTTGCTATCGCTTGTTTGCTAGTGGGAGTATCCCAACCAGGATAAACTCTAATTGCCATTTTCCCCTTTGTATTAGAGGTTCTAAGGATGTTTTGTTGTAAAAGAATCTCTTTTGGAAAAACGAATTGACCAAAATCACCATTATCATTAAAAGTATTTATTACCAATAAATCAGTGGCATTATCATATGAAAATGCTTGGTTTTTATTAGCTTCATCCTTTTCCCAAAAGGAAACAAACTGTCCTATCTTGGTAGGTGTTATTTTTGCGACTCTAAATCTAACCGATTTAGAATTTAACTGAAATATCCCAGCTCCATAATCTGAATTTTGAGTTTCTTCTCGGATGTTTTTTATAGTTAAATTATTAGGTTTATAAAGTAATTCATTTACATATGCTAACGTCTTATTAAATTTATTCATAGTTTTACTCCTTATCTTATACCGAGATACACCAGTATATCATGTGCGGACTTGTCACAGTAATTGTTCATTAAAAGGCTTTTTCATTAGTATCTTTATTTAGATTTACTGTACAATATGTTTCAGATATTCATTCAAAATAGTGATGATTTAATATCTGCTCGTTAGTTGAAGAAGTATCAGTTCCATAACTCTTACGTTTTGAAACGCCTGTTAAATAAAAAAGACCACCTCGTATGAGATGGATACATCTTTCTAGCTATTCAACTAAAACCTCCGAAGGCTCCCATTTGAATTTACTGACCCCTTCTTTCTCATCAGTAATTTGAACCCCACTATTACCATCTATGCACTTAACAAAGATCTGATTTTTCTTAATTTCCTCGTCACCAACTGGGCTAAGGTATGCGATATGTCTAGAATCTGGAGACCATAATGGGTATGTACTATCTATATCCCTAGTTGTTAATGGGTAACACTGCCCTTTATCTTTTTCATATATCCACACATGATTCTTTCCAGTTAGCTGTCTTCTTGACAAATGCTACGTTTTTGCCATCATCACTTATGTTTGTACCTGATAACGTTGGTAATGAAATAATTTCTTCTATACTTAGATATGTTTTTTCATTCATTTTCATTAATAAACCTCCTCGCTAACTCTCTTCCAATAAAGTTAGCAGGTACAGGGCTTAGTTCTAATTCTCTTGCCCAAACAGAAAGTTGACCTATGTGGTGAATTTCGTGAATAATTATATGATGTAATATTTCATCAAAAGTATATTTATCTTCATCCCAAGAAACACTTACTAGTTTTTCTTTTAAACCGCCTACATTTGTTTTTAAATATTCAGCTATTTCATTTCGTGATTTATCTGAAAGTGATTTAACCTTTTCAAGTGTATTATAATCAGCAAACTGAAATACTACATCTTCTTTGCCTTGAATACCACGAATCCAACTATATTCCACATCAATTATGTGAAAAAGTGTATATAATATATTTCCTACTCCACCCCTGCGGTCTTTTAACAACTCTTTAATTGTCAGTTGATTGCACCAGTCAAACCATTCATCTCTTACCTGCCAGTTGTATTCAAAGAATTTAATCATTGTAAGCACTCCAATCTAGCTTATTACAGTATATTTCGATGTAAATGCAACCATTTCCTTCTTCATACAGATAGGTAATTCTTTAGAATTATCACAACTTTCTCCGCATACGTCATTCCAACTAACCCAATTTATTCTTTCTATGTCTAAGCAGACTAGTGCTTTTCTTTCATCATTAGATTATTTAGCAGGAGTAGGGTTACAGGAGTGATTGAGAAAGCATAACAAAAGGACTTGCAGATTTGAGTAATGATTCATAGGTAAGCCCTGGATTAAGCCATTTGTGGGGCAACAGGAGCGATTGAGGAAGCATAACAAAAAAGACTTGCGTATATGAAGATTAATCATAAACACAAGTCCTATCCTTATTAAATTATAGCACCCCTTACTCTAAGTACATTTCTTTCCAATCTGCTAACATTACAAAAGATTAGTTTTATGGTAGTTAAAAAATATGTTCGAATTCGGGGACTGTTTTTGTTGCTAAGTCTAATTTTTTTTAATATTGCGCCAAGCACCATTCTTTAGTTTCTTGGTCGGCAAAGGATGCTTCTACACTATTTAAATAAATTTGGCGATAATCTTCTTCACTTAGATTAAATTCATTGTTAACTAAATGGATTTCTTTTGCCATTGTAGTATCTGATACTGTTCTGTTATCTGTATTAAATGTCACTTTTATTCCATCTTTATGAAACTTATAAATCGGATGTTCAGAATAATGATGAACAGCTTTCGTCTGGACATTACTTGTTGGACACATTTCAAGCACTACCTGTCTTTCTTTCACAATCTTATAAGCCTCGGCACAATCTTTAATAAATACTCCGTGTCCTATTCTTTCAGCACCCAACAGTTCAACAGCCTCCAGAACGTTTTTACCAATTCCCGTTTCACCGGCATGAATAGTCACTCTGTAGCCATATTCTTTGGCTAATGCGATAGGTTCTACGAATTTTTCACAAAAGCCTTCTTCTTCAGATGCACATAGATCAATTGCCACCACACCTTTTCCAAGGAACTTTTTCCCCTTTTCAACCACCTCAAATGCGCTTTCTACAGACATCGTCCTCATGCAAGACAAGATTATATTTCCCTTTATTTCGTAACAACTTTCAGCGTCCCTCATCCCCTCTATAACAGATTGAATAACTTCTTCAACACCAAGACCTTGTAATGTGTGAAGTAACGGGGCAAATCTGACTTCTAAATATTTCACATTTTCTCTTGTTGCATTCTCAAATAGCTCAAAAGTAATTCTTCTTAAGTTCTCCTTGGACTGCATGACCATATTAGGAAGAGAAAATCTTTTTAAATACTCATCAAGGGATTCACATTCTAACGGAGCAATTAACTCCTTTTGCAGTTCATCCTTATCAAAAGAAGGTAACTGAATACCTTCCTTCTGTGCAATATCGATAATAGTTTCAGCTCTAAGGCTTCCATCCAAATGACAGTGAAGTTCAATTTTTGGTAATGCTAAAAAGTTCATTTTTGTCCTCCTGAAATAAATTTTTCGATTAAAAAACAATAAAAAAATTCCTGACTACAAAGAAAATACAAGTTTTGTACTTGTACTTTCTTCGTAATCAGGAATTTCGGTTCCTGGTAGAGACCCCCAAACCATATTATTGGAGTTATACGGAATTTTATTGAATTCATTAATGTTTTTTAATATAATAATAAAAAAAATTTTGATTGTCAACATGGTCCCTAACACTGATAAATCATTAGTGGTAATAAGTCTATCGGAATATCACAAACAAAAATGGTAGGGATTCCGGTATTGGATAGCATATCGTGATATTCCCCATATATGTTTTTATCTAATTTTGCAGCAATTGCGGCAAGGTATTCACTCCCCCAACATAAATAGTGTCCGCTTCCATTGAGGAGTTCTTTCTTGAACAAACTGAAATAGACATACTTGGAATCGGAAGCTTGCAATGCAGAGTCGTTAAATTAGGAGAACCTGATCTGTTAAGGTTCACCGTTATTTCGGGGGTTCGTCTTAATAATGCGAATCTACAACGCTAAGAAATATACGTGATTTTATGTAAAAGGAAGAACAAGTCTATCGAGTGAAAATATTGGTATATCTGTGATTTACACTATTTGTATAAATGTTGTATAAACAGTTTTCAAAATAAATACCGATAAACACTGATTTAACAGCATTTCTCGGTATTTAATGTGCGTCCAAACTTGCATTTGGGAACGTTATTAGGTTTATTTATGTATACGTTATAAATCCTTGTTGCACTACGCACTCCGTTAGAGAACACCATTAATCAAATGATTCTTTTGTTCTTTATTATCCAAAATAAACCCCAAATACTCAGTAATGAAATAGCAATAAGCAAATAGATAAATAGAACTGAACCAAACAAGGTTAACCCTTCTAGTGTTTAATTCGATTTGTTTTTTTCAAGTTCTTCGATACGTTTTTCTAATTTCTTAATCTTCATGTCATTAAGTACAGCAATGACTAAAGCAACCATAGCAAAGGTAGAAGCAACGAATAAACCCACTCGGTAACCTCCTAATATTTGTTAACAACATTGTACAATAGGTTGCTCAATGAAACAATTTACATTGTTAATATGAATTACTGAACATTTTCCTCATTATGTAGTAATCAATAATAATTAAATTGGGTATTCCATCAACAAAAAACAGCGACAAACACCGATTTAACAGTGTTTGTCGCTGTTTGAAATGTTACCAAGCTTGAACTGCACCCCATTTGTTAGACACATCTAACAAGGAGGTGCGGTTTTTCTATGGCTAAAATGAGTCCTGAAGATAAATTAGCAGCGGTTCAAC
>NZ_JBSSFD010000043.1:0-39716 GCF_054062295.1 Lysinibacillus sp. TE18511 | reverse complement strand
TCAGCGGCAAATGTTTTATCTGTGCGAAAGCGAAGCGACAGCAACAAAGCGCCCAGTCGGAACGGAAATCAACCACACGTTATGGTGATGAGCCTGAAAATTGGTAATTGATACGGATTATGGAATATTATACTTAAACGAACGGAACATATTTGTTTTAATATTACTTATTTGAGTTTTCTTTAAACGGTGGACATAATATATCAAAAATTTCACACAATAAAGAAGGTTCTAACATGATGAAAGTGATTACATATTTTTTTTCTATTAACTATTGAATAGGTAGTTAAAAAACTGTATAGTGAAATTGTTTGTCTGACGTCTGACTACTTTTTTAAATTAAGATCTATGACTGTTTCTTCAAGTTTCGATATTGAAACATAAAGAAGCGAAAGAATGGCTTTGTAGTTTTGGGGTCGAACGTCTAAAAATTATTATTGAAATTTATGGAGGAACTTATGAGATACTTAATATCCATTTGTGGATTGCTACTTGTTTTTGGTTTAGCTCTGATAATGAGTAAAAACAAGAAAGAAATAAAATATAAAAACATAGTTCTTATGTTAATCATCCAATTTGTATTGGCAGTAGTACTGCTAAATACAAAATTTGGTTATGTTCTAATCAAAGGAATAACAAATGTATTTGATCATTTATTGTCTTACGCAAATACTGGCGTATCATTTGTTTTTGGAGGTGTACTGAATGAAGGAGAATTTTCCTTCTTTCTAGGTGTATTATTACCGATTATCTTTATATCTTCATTGATAGGGATCTTGCAGTATTTTAAAATTCTTCCTTTCTTCATGAAATGGATAGGTTTATTTTTAAGTAAAGTAAGTGGTATGGGGAAATTGGAATCATATAATGCTGTTGCCTCTGCGCTGGTAGGCCAATCGGAAGTATTCATTACTGTAAAAAAACAATTAGATAAGATTTCTCCACAGCGAATGTATACATTATGCGCTTCAGCAATGTCTACCGTTTCTATGTCAGTTGTTGGAGCATATATGACGATGATTGAACCAAAATATGTTGTAACGGCGATTGTATTGAACTTGTTTGGTGGATTTATTATTGCTTCAATCATTAATCCGTATAGCGTAGAAGAAAGTGAAGATATCTTAACGATTGAAGATGAACATAAGCAAACTTTCTTTCAAATGCTTGGCGAATATATCTTGGATGGATTTAAAGTAGCTGTTATTGTTGGAGCTATGCTAATTGGTTTCGTAGCATTAATGGATTTAATCAATTCACTATTTGAAATGAGTATCGGTATATCTTTCCAAGAATTATTGGGTTATATCTTTGCACCAGTAGCTTTCCTAATGGGTGTACCATGGGTAGAAGCTATTACTGCCGGAGGAATTATGGCAACCAAATTAGTAACGAATGAATTCGTTGCAATGGCAAGCCTTGGAGAGGTAGCTAAGTCTATGAGTGCACATACACTGGCTATTATTTCTGTATTTGTTGTATCCTTTGCAAACTTTGCATCGATCGGTATTATTGCCGGAGCAGTAAAAGGTTTGAATGAAAGGCAAGCGGATGTAGTTGCCCGTTTTGGCTTAAAGTTGTTGTACGGAGCAACACTTGTTAGTATCTTAACGGCTACAATTGTTGGTATGGTTATTTAATTTAGAAAAAAGAAGCAGTTGTTCTATATCGATTGTACTTTATAAAATCACAAACGTTTGAGTTTATGCCTTCCACACATCTGTGGAGGGCTTTTTTTTATGCAAAAAGGAATTGTTCAAATGGAAAAATGGATTGCTACAGTATTGGCACAATCATCTCTTTTGCCGTGGATGGTCTAGAAGTGGAGTGACTGTATTAAATCAGCTTTATGGCTATTGACTACATCTCAAGAATTATGGGTGGTATTGTAAACTGTAATTTATTGTGAGCATCTGGTCTTTTGATTTGAATCGCTTATATTATAAAATAATAATTATTTATCGTTTTACAATAAAAAAATATTGACTAAGGATGTTTTTTCGATTATTCTAGCATTAGAAAGTTGAGAAGGCGGTGAAATATGAAGCAGAAGGAATTAGCAAAGTGGTTAAAAATAATTATTGTATTTTGTTGGTTATTTGGTTTGTTGTTCTGTAGCTATGTAGGACCAGAGACAGGGAAGAATATATTGTTAGATTCTGGTTCATTAAAAGAGGTATATAAACCTTTCATTGCTTTTATTTGGGTAACTGGCATTCCTTACTTTTTTTCTTTATGTATAGGTTGGAGTATCTGTTCAGATATTAATATAGGTAACGATTTCACATTAAAAAATGCAAATAGGTTAAAACGTATAACTGTTTTAGCAATGACAGAAGGAGTTTTATATGTCATCGCGCTGCTTTATATATTTATTAGTGGGAACTACAATACTAATCTTTTAATGATTCTTTTGCTTATTCTATTTTTTGCAGTAGTTATTGCTGTATTCACTTCTTTACTTTCTTATTTGATGGGTAAAGCAAGTGAACTTAAACAGGATAACGAATTAACGATTTGAGGTGTAACATGGTTATCGTGGTTAATCTTGATGTGATGCTGGCAAAAAGGAAAATGAGTGTTACGGAATTATCGGAAAAACTGGGTATCACAATGGCAAACGTCTCGATTCTAAAAACTGGAAAAGCAAAAGCTATCAAATTTTCAACATTAGAAAAAATATGTGAAGTATTAGACTGCCAACCAGGTGATATCTTGGAATATCAAAAAAATAATTAAACTAATTTTAATGGAGGAAGATATGATGAAAACAAAATATGTAATTGCAACTACACCAATTCTTTTAGGAGTAATCTGTTTTATTGCGAAGGCAATCATTGGGAGTAATGTAGCTGCAGATGGCACTTTAGAAGAACCTTTCTTCTTGATTCCAATTGGATTTTTATTATTCTTCTTAGGGATTGTGTCACTAGCAGGTGTGGTATTGATTTCAATGTTTAAGAAAACACAAATTTCAAACTAAAAAAGTTAATTTTTGTATAAAAGTCTACTAACCGTCTAAAAAAATAACCAGGCGCTCATCGTGAATACCTGGTTATTTTTTGTATGTCATTTAGATATAAAAGATATGTTTTACGATAAATAAAGTTGATACATTGAAGTGTCTTCATCCAAAGGTTTTGCAATGTCAAAAGCTTCTTGCTGAGTTTTATTATTATTAATTATTTCATACATAAATCGTATTAAAAACATTAGATTTGCATTGCCGTCTATGTAATCGTTTGGAGCGATATAAGAATGACAGCCACTTTTTAAGAATGCCGATGCTAATTGTTCAACGCCTAATGTACAGCCTGCAGCGATAACTTTTATATCATTTAATTTTGAATAACGCATGACTTCCTCAGGACCAAAAAATTCCCCGCGGGGCTCGTTTCTTTCATAAACATCTTCTCCTAGCTCATTCATACATAATCTTCCTTCATCACCATGGAAATTTAGAATTAAATAATCGATCTTTTCATCTCGATCTTCTCCAGATAACAAATCAATAAGATCATTTGGTCTGCCTATCCAATGTACTGTAACTCTTGCTCCAAAGTACTCAAGGGTCGAACGTAAGGCATGCGCTTCCATACCTGTATTTGGACCAACTGCTAAACTAACATATAATTCTGGTTTACTCATTCCGATAACTCCTTTCGTTATATTACCTTTTGTAAAAAACAATGGATATATAACAATATTTTACAACTATAAATTATAATTGTTTGGAAATTATTTAACAAATAATTGCGCGCATAAATATGAAACTTAGGAGACAAAAGTACATAAAAAATTGATAACCTTACTTAATCCGTTAGTACGTTAAGAGCCGTATTTGTTAGGGTCAATAGAAAGGCTATAGGGCGTTTAAGTAATAAATCTAATAAATCATCATATATAGAAGGAACAGCATATAAATCTTAATGAGCGTGATAGTCGTACACAAATAGACCAAATATAGAAAATTGCTGGGATGGTAGAGAGGGGAGTAGAAGATATGGAAGAACAAAAACAAATGACTATGTATGATATTTTAGAACAACCAATTAAAAAGCCTTCCACAGATGTTAATAAGACTGTTGATAAGAAATTAAAAGGCCCTCGTAAAAAAGGGTATATTGTTCGGAGATAGTATTAATATGTGTTAAGTTATAGCTTTAATTAACACTAGTATTGATGCCAAATGGGTAGTGCAATAATATCAAGGTGTTACTTTGAGAGTTATTTTGCATCTTTAAGAGCTGTTTTGCACTGTAAATAAATATAAAAAGTCCAATTTCTCAACATTTAAACTAAGAAATTGGACTTTTATCATTACTTTAGAATAGCACCCGATTGTAGAAAATATTGAAAAATACGATGACTGTAAAATAACTCCACAGTCATTTTGCTAAAGCTTCTTTTGGTTTAATAAGGAAATTTTAAGAACCAACTTCCTAGTCCCAATCCATATAAAAACTCACCTTTAGCTTTTCTTGCCCACAACTTGGACAATCTAGAACATCACTTTGATTAATATCAACTAAAGGCTTTGGCGGCATTTGAGTATTACATCGAGGACAAGTATGAGTGTTCGTGTAAGATTGGGTTCCTGACTTTATATGTAAGTGTACTTTATTTAGTAGGTAACAACACTTCTGACAAACATATAGACCATCATAGCATTCAAAAGATGTTTCCTTGTTATTAATAAACTCTCTGATGTATTGCCGACCTTCTTCTTCCTCATACCATTCTAAAATCGAACTCAAGTTTATATACCTAAATCCAATTCCTAAAAAAACATTTTGATTGTAAGAGCAATGTCTGCAGTTCAAATTACAAGATTCTCCCATAAATCTCAAATACCTCTCTTGTCCAGTTTAGATGAAAAACAATACAGAGGAATTTTAACACATAAGCAGATTTTAAAGATGTAATTCCATAAAATGGATCTAACCTTGAGATAGACACAATCATTTTTAAATAATCGTGCTCGATTGTTGAAAAAAAAGCTGGGACAAAACCCATCTCTTTAAATTTTTTTCATAAAAAAATAAGGACCACTTCTGATAAAATTAAGTCACCACAACAAAATTATACAGAAAGAAGAATCCTTATGTTTAAAGATTATAACATGAATCAATTAGTTTTGCCTTTAGATTTAGAAGTGAAGTTACAAAAGAATGATATTGCCTTAGATGTCCACCATTTAATCGAAAGTATCCCGCCCGAAGCGTTTGAACCATTCCTTCGAAATGAGGGCTGTCCTGCCTAACATCCACTCATGATGCTTAAAATTATCTTATGTGCCTACACGCAATCTGTCTTCTCAGGGCGCAAAATTGAAGCGCTTTTAAAAGATAGTCTTCGGATGATGTGGCTAGAGCTCAAGGGTATGAACCAACCTATCGCACAATCAACCGATTCCGTATCCAACCAGAGGTGAAAGAGTTGATTCGTCAATGCTTCGTTCAATTCCGCTGTCAGCTGGTACAGGAAGAATTAATTGAACGCTGGGGCTTAGATTATCGTCCGAGATGCAGACGCAAAACGCCATGCTGTAACCAATACTATGCTATGTGGGCTGATCCGCAGCACTATACTGAAGAATCAGAAATCAATGATAGCCTTCATTTACAATTACGCCACTTCATAACAGCGCATAAACAGGCTACGAAAGCTTTTAAGAGATGGCAAATGACAACAAATTGCATTGGGGGGTAGAAATTATTCATTGCAGACAGTGCTGAACCGAAAAGTATAGAGGAAATTAGACGATATGGCATAAAAAGAATTGTGAAGGCAGACAAGGGACCTGACAGCGTGAAAGCCGGGATTCAATTTTTGCAACAGTTTAAGATTATTATTCACCCATCTTGTACCAATGCTATTAATGAGTTTAGCAACTATACATGGGCAAAGGATAAAGAAGGTCAGCTTATACACTTAATTGACGCTCTACGCAACAGCATGGAACCAATAAGAAAACGTATGCCGAAAAGGCGAAACGGAAAGGAGCTAACGAGACATGACTTTATCGTATGACAAATTGAAATTGGCAATCACTGATCTACGCAGAGAAGAGATTAAACATTGTAAAAGTGAATAATCCAACATTCAACGATGCTGCAGCCGAATGCATTAAAACCCTCGAACGTTATTATGTAGCCAATGAATCAGATATATAACGCTTCCAAGAGTCTATGCAGCGGATTAAAAGAGCAAGGAGTGAAACGACCATGGGTAAACAACAGCAGCCGAAAGTTATTATTTTGCGTGAGAATGATACCAAGCCAAGGAGTACGGAAAAAGAGGATATTGTCATTCGCGTGGTTCCGAAAAAGGGGAAAAGTTAGTTTGGTAGCTGATTAATCAGATGTGAGAGCAATCGAGGTGGGTAAGAAAGAAACATTAAAGACCAAGATAGCTTAATTGCCGTCTTGGTCATTTTCTAATCTAAGATTAAAAATTTACATAACTAACTTCATCACTGTCTGGGTCATAATATTGAAAATCTCTTATTCCGTGTTTTTCCTGTAAGTATTCT
Organism: Lysinibacillus sp. TE18511; assembly: GCF_054062295.1. NCBI lineage: Bacteria > Bacillati > Bacillota > Bacilli > Caryophanales > Bacillaceae > Lysinibacillus > Lysinibacillus sp. TE18511. The sequence goes on along the minus strand of NZ_JBSSFD010000043.1, from coordinate 33,181 downwards.
TTTACTATTTCTATATGTTTACCGAAAGTAGGAAATGGAGAGCTTCCGAATCTTATTAAATAAGGTCCTTCTTCAGATATAGAAGCGTATAGTATTTCTTTATCATCGTAGTGAAAATCGACATTCCACCCTCTATAACAAATCAAATAAGTTCCATCGTCTCTTAGTCCGCATTTGTCTTCATAAGGAACGATATTAACATTACATATTTTATTATTTATTAAAAATGAATCCATGTTGCCTTACTCCTTTATAAATTTTATTTGTATAGTGCATTTTAATGGAAATTAATTAAGTACATAGTAATTTTAATACATAGATTGAACTGGCGTATACGGAACCGTACGTACAGTGGTGTGAGAGATCGGCTAGCTAGCCCCCTACCCGATATTATGATAATTTCTCCATAACTTCTTGAATAAAAGAATCTCTATATTCAGATTCAAAAATAGAAACACCTTCTTTATTCGAAATTTGCAGTATTTCTTCAATTTTTGTTTCATCATTCTCTTTAAAGGCCTTTTCAACATATTGCAAATCCTGCTTGAAATGTTGAATAAATGTATCCCCTTCTCTTTGAATATCAATAGTAATAAAGTCAAAAGATAAAAATGTTTTCGTTGGAATAATAATTGTATCAAACGTATAAGTTAGAGCTTTCAAAGGAATATAAGAAATGTCTTCTTTATATTCATATTTCTCGATAAGAGGTAAAATTTCATTCACTAGTTTTTGTATTTCTTTAACATCATATACTTGGGTAGATTCCAAGTCATTAATATTAATAATATTTTGTATTTTTTCATATTGTTTTTGATTTAACAGTTGTTTAAGATATAGGATTTCTTCTTTGAATTTTAAGCGTTCTTCTCTAGAAACTTTCCTATGATCGATAACTGCATCTTCAAGTTGTTCCCACTCAATCAGTGGGTAAAAATGAGCTTGTAAAAAATACTTAGTTTCATCAAGGTTTTCCATTCGGATTACTCCCTTATTACTTGTTTTCTATTAATGGTGCTGTAAAAATAATGTAAAATCCTTCTTCGTTAAATCCTGATTTTTCCAAAATGATATAACTTTTTGTTAGATCTGTATACTTATGCTTTGTGCGCTGTGAAATACCGTAGCCAATTGGATATTGATGGTTAGATTCTAATCTAATACGTCTACGCGACTCACTGGAGTCTTCCCATAGCCATTGAGCAATTTCTTCACTATGCATATTCAGTATTTCATTGACAGCTTGAATCGCCATATCTCTGTTATAAAAGCAAGTAATATCATTAAAAGAAATTCTTATTTTTCTTTCTAGTTCTTCATTTGGCAAATCATAAAACATTATATCTCTTTTTGATTGCATTCTTTCAACCCCTTTTAAAGCTTATAAAAATTATGTTAATAAACCATAAATAAAACTTCAAGATTTTGATTATTTAACATATGGATATGCTGTTTTCACAATAAAGCCATATTCATTACTATCATCTCTCTGTAGTACTACTACACCTGTATCAAGTTTGTCAGATCTTTTATAATTGCCTTTTCCAAGATATTTGTATCCATATCCTAAAGGGGTTTTAGATTTGTGTTTACTAGAAACAAACTCATCTTTGTTTGTTTTTAACCAAGAAGCAATCTTATCAGCTTCGTCAACTAGAACAGTATTAACAAATTCTTGCATGACTTTATGGCTTGAAAATTTACTAGCCCCTCTTTTAGCTTCGGTTTTAGAACGTTCTTGCATTCTTTCATCTGTAATTTCTACATGGTCTCTTTTTGTGTGTCCATCAAGACCTCTACCTTCAGATGCGTTAACAAGTTTTTTCGTAGCATCTATATTCATATCTCCGATTTTTTTAGCCGTTGTTTTCACTAAAGCATCTTTTAATTTTTTTGTAATAGAGGAACTTAAATCATATTTATCTATAATTACATCAGCAAGTTTTTTTAACTTGGTGAGACTTGGACCAGGAATTAAGTCAGCCAAAGCCCATGCCACATCTTTAACAGATGATTTAGAGTCGGTTAATGTCTCGTAAACATTATAAATGTCTTTTGCAGTACCAATTCCGGGAATAAAATCAGTTGCTATATCAAAAACATTTTCTGCGATATCCATCCATTTATTTGAAGATTTAGCCACATATAGTTGTCTTGATTCATCGGAAATTTCTACTGAATCTAACGATGCTATTCTCACACCGTCCATGCTATTAGTAGAATAGAGATTGTTAATTGTTGTACCACCAATTCTAGATGAATCAACTCCATAAATTATTTGATAATCTGAACTAATATTAGTTGAATTGTAAGAACTTGAATTAGATTCTCTATTAGTAATGTATGACCTTAAACCATTTTCTACTGCAGATCTTGAATCAGTTATAATTTGTGTAGCCCTTTGTGCACTGCCTTTAGATGGATTACTAGTGCTTGAGTTTGATATTCTTTTTGAGGCAATTTCATTTAAACCTTTCGCGAGATTATTAGAATTGTTTGTAACATATGTACTAATTTGTTTAGAACCTGGAATAGTTCGAACCATATACAAAACCACCTATAAATTATTTTTTTGCATTTATTTTGCAATAATTAGTATATGTTACCAAAGTCGCATTGGCAATCTATTTTTTTTGTGTATAAATATGTATATTAAGTGAATTTATTGTCTGTAAGGAACGAATTTCAAATGCCAGGAATACAAACTTTTTCATGAAAATATTGAATCATGTGTAAATTATAAGGGTTATTAAGGTAAGGTCTGTTTCTTTTTAGTATCATATTCATCTTGAGTAAGAATCCCTTCACCAGCAACTACTTGAATTTTATTATTTCATCAGCTGTGCTAATTTGATTTTGTACCACTGGTTGAATATCTTCTTCCTCTTCAGCAATAATTAAAAGTGAAAGCTTCTCGAGATCCTTCGTATCACATTTTGTGTAGAGAAGCCTAATAGTTACATCATAGCTTCACAAAGTAACTACAGCGATGATGAAAAGACTAATGAATGCAATTTTGTGACTAGAGTTATAACGTATTGTTTTAAATTTTTGCACACGATTTGCACACGAAAGAAATTCACATAAAAAAATCACCCTCCAATAATGAAGGGTGATTCGCTTCAAAGCCATGTGGCTAGTAAGATTAAATTTAAAAAGCCGCGTATGCCGTAGTTATTATAGAAAGTTTTAAACCACCACTCCTCAAAGTGGGTGTTCGCAGAAGCTTTCCTGCTTATCCTCATGCACCATGGTGTGAGGCCCGTCATTCCAACTCCAATAATAAAACTCCCTTTTACAGCTTAAAGGTTAAAACTTAATATTGTACGAACAATGCAGCCTTTAAGGATATAATAAAGGATGATAAACAAACTTGCAAGTAAGATGGTTTGTGCAAAAAAGTCAATGGGCAAGTGTTCCAAATCATATAGGACTGGAATGAACATCACCCAAAATACTTGAAACTCCTCCATACATTATTCACAAATGAGAACGAAAAATACGAACAACCTTTGCTAAATAGGATAGATTATGTAAAGATAAGAGCATAAATAGGGTTTACCTAGCAAAAAAAAATAAAAGGAGGAAGCGGAAATGGCAGCTTATCCAAATTGTCCGAAATGTAATTCTGAATACACATATGAGGATGGAAAGAATTTTGTATGTCCAGAATGTGCGCATGAGTGGAGCACAGATGTTACAGAGCAGGAGTCAGATACACTAATTGTGAAGGATGCACATGGCAATCTACTTGCAGACGGTGATTCCGTAACAATTATTAAGGATTTAAAGGTTAAAGGTAGTTCTTCAACATTAAAAATTGGGACAAAGGTGAAAAGCATTCGTCTCGTTGAAGGAGATCACAATATTGACTGTAAAATCGATGGCTTTGGTGCAATGAAATTAAAGTCAGAGTTCGTAAAAAAAGCATAATAACTATAAAAAGAGTCGAGGGAATGAAGAGCCCCAACGAAGGAAACGATGTTGGGATGCTATTCAAAACCGACTCTTTTTTCTTTTTGCAAGATGGCACATTATTTTTTCAGCCTGCGCAACATAATAGCAAAAGCAGCACCGATTAATGCAAAAATAGTATGTAAAATAGCTATGTAGCTAGCTCCAATTAGCAGTGTCCCAATTTCCGTAAAGGAATAGTCGATGACATAGAGTGGATTATTAATATTATTAATGACGGCCCAGACGAAAACAGGCACAAAGCTAATGGCAAAAACGATCCAAATGTTTTTGTAAAAGAAGTAAGTAAGACAACCGAAAATTGCGTAGGATACAACAAAGCTTTTATGATTGCCTAGTAAGGATGAGTTAATGGCAAACATAAAGGATAGCACGATAAAAACAAGATGAAAAAATGTTAATGTACTTTTCATGGGGAATTTATAAACTAGTGACTGCTGTAAAGTAGCGAGCTGACGACAATGCTCACAATTAGCTAAATGTTGTTCAACAAATTCTATAGTACTTGTTTGGAGCGCTTGTTTTTTATACAAAGGTATTAAATCCTCTACAATTGAACATTCCTGTGACAAAAGCTTCCCTCCAATCGATCTCCTTCCATTATACGACTTTTTAACTTCTTTCAGCAGATGAATGCGGGTTTAAGTTAATTTTCAGCGGATGTCACGGAATCGGAAAGGAGTTCACAAAGGATGTTAGCCTAAAATCATCGCATCCATGCGATAACGGCTAACTGACCTGCATCGGTGCTGCTGCCGCTACGTTAGCACTGTGCTTTCGCACAAAAAACATCTGCAGGCCTAAGCACAAAGCCGATTCCAGACGCAATTATACAAGGCATAATTGATATAATAAAAAAAGCCTTCCGTGAGTTAATTCACCGGAAAACTTGTACATGCATCATATTAATTTGATGTTAATACTTCATTTGTCAAAGCTTGAATATCAATATGTGTTTTTTCCTTCACGGCATCCTTCAAAATTTCAGTACGGAAATAGTGAACTGAAGCTTCGAGGGGAATTACTAAAAGCTTGGTAAGAGCTGTTTGATACATATACACAAATTCTTTGTCTGTGTTTCCACGTTTTAATTCAGCAAAGGCTTCATAAAATTGGTCAAGCTTATCAGCAAATTCAAGTAGACGACCTTCTAACGTGCTGTCCTTGCCTTCTTTCATGCGCTCAAAGAAGATAGCCTGAAATTCTTGTGGAATCTCATTAATAATGAATTTCTCCATCATTTTTTCTTCTACATGGGCAAGCATTTGTTTAAGCTCGGGGCTCGCATGCTTTACTGGAGTTTTAATATCGCCGATAAACACTTCAGCAAAGTCATGATTGATGGTTTTTTCATATAACGATTTCCAATTTACAGTAGCTCCATTCATTTCCTCGAGTGTGGCAAAGAACATGGCGTACTGTGATACCTTCCAAGAGTGAGCAGCCACATTATGCTCTTCAAATTTAAAGCGTCCGGGGCAACGAATAATACGCTCTAGGTCATTAAGACTTGTAAAAAATTGATGAATTCCTATAAAAATCACTCCTTCTTGTTCTATATGTGCATGTTACTATAATCCATACCCTCTTTGTGTAGATTTCAAACAATTTTAACAATGATTCAATTTGCGTTTACAAAGGATTCACAATTGCCGGTAAGCCACGCATATGTTGAGTGCTATAATGAGGGGGGGACCGACATCCGCCGGAGGCTTTAGGCCAACACGATGTTGGTCACTCAGGCTTTTTCACAGGATGTGAAGGTCTTAGCCTGAGTTCCTCTATTTCAGCAAATGTCTTCTGTACCGAAAGCGTAGCGGCAGGTACAAGTGTTTGGACACCCACTGAAAAAGTAACTTAAACCCGCATTCATCTCACCACCTAAGAGGTGGGGGACTTCTGTAGCTGACGCTTTGCTTTCGCTACCAAAATACTTGCTGAAAAAAGTTAAAAGGGGAGTATGCACCTTGATTTCAATTTATACACTTCTTCTTTATATACATATTTTAAGTGCCATCCTTTCGATTGGGCCATTGTTTGTAGTTTTACCAATTGTTAAGAAAATGCGTACAGCATCCCATGTTGAGATGTCACCGTATATTGAGGCTTTTAAAGGAGCAATTACAATCGTCAAGCATTCGGGACATGTCCTTGTTGCATCGGGTATTTTATTAATGTGGCATGCGGGCTATCAATGGAGTACCTCGTGGATTGTGCTTACATTTCTTGTATTGCTTGCCTCTATCGTTTTTTTAGCAAGAGCGTTCAAACCGACTTTACGAACATTTAATACACCTGCCTATGATCAGCAAAAGTTTGCTTCATTGTTACATAAGAAAGCATGGATGTACATTTTGTTATTGCTCATCATGTTATGGTTAATGGTAGCAAAGCCTGTACTATGGTAAAGGATTTCTCCATAACAAAGATTCGCACCCTAAGTGGAGTGCGAATTTTTTTTATCAATTGCTAAGTAAACGTTTAAAGTAGTTTTTACGAATAAATAAGTAACTAACGAAGAACAGGATAAAGAAACATACAGAACTCATCAAAGAGACTTTTAAAAATGTGGTTGAAACCATTGTTCGCATAGCAAATAAAGTAACAAACAACATCGTAATCGCTATCGCAAATGGCACAAATATGAGGATTGCCAGCTCCTTAGAAACTACAGTGAATAACTCTTTTTTGGATAAACCAAGCTTCCGTATGCCTAAATACTTTTCTTTTTCCTGGAGAAGTGTCGTTTGTAAATAGAAGTAGAGTAAACTCATAGCGGCACTCAAGAAAATCAAACTCAACATAGAGCCGATAAAGAACATGACACTTTTTACAAACAGTTCTGAGTCATATAAGTCGATTTTTGAAGCTACATACCGTTGCTGAGATATAGTTGGGATCTCTTCAATGATTGTTCTCGCAAGTTCTGTATGCGTTGTCCACTTGTCGAGTTCAAATACATAAGTTTTATAAACAGGGTAGTCGATATTGTTATATAAATGATCGGGTACAATAAAATATGTTTGCTGGAACCCAATGGATAATAAGTTTCTCTCATCTACAGACGCAAGCTTTAAATGCTTAAGATAATGGTCTTCATCAATATTCGTTATTGGTGCTAGTTTATGATTACCAGCGACAGCTATAAATTCATTGTTATTTAAGCTAACGGTTTGATTTTTTAACAGATTATAGTTTGAAACTGACATATAACCAAGTCGTTTATCTTCATTCGATTTAAATTCAATAAAGTATTTTTGCGAATCCACTGTAGATAATTGTTTTTCAAGATATTCAACATCAGCTTTTACCATGCTTGCATCAGCCTTAGGATCTGCGATGTATTGAAAGCTATAGGGATAGTTCGCTTCGCTGTCCTTTGCAACATTATAGTAGGAGCTAAATAAAATGCTTGTACATAAAAATACACCGCTTATTAAAATCGTTATTAAAAATAGCATATTTGCGTGCGACTTCATTTTTGCATTGAGGTTGGAAGCCAGTAACATATTTGTTTTCCGCATATAGGCTGGCGATTTCTCAAAGATTTTTAGCAGGAAGCACATTCCTTGTGAGATGATTAGATAAATTGTAGAAAGAATACTCGCGAAAAACACGATGTAGTAAAGAATACCAAAGCTAACTACAATGTCATGATCAATTTTTAATAAATAGGCTAAAGTGGCGGAAATAGTAATACTAATAATTAATAAAAGATAATGAGATTTTATCGATTTTTCGATGACAATATCACTTTTTAAAAGCTGAATTGACGCTTCTTTATTAATAAATCTTGTCATTATTTTTGAGATAACAACAAATAATACAAGGAATAAACCAACAGTTAAAACGATTGCTTTAATCGGAATATACATACCGAAAGTTTCTGCTTTTAACACAACCTTGGCACCCATTAAGAAGAGTGGTGTAATGACAAGTCCAAGAACGATTGCTGCAATAATCGCCATTACACCAATAAGAATATTTTCACGAAAAACTAGTGTTCGAATTTGTTTCATGGATGCACCGGTAATCATAAAGATGCCTAGTGTTTTTGTTTTTTTCTTCAAAAACGCCATTATGGAGTACGCAATGAAGATAAATGAAAATAAATAGACGAGCATACTCGCTAACATTAATGAAATGCCGAGTGTTGAGTCTGGGTCCATACTATTAAGACTTGGATGAAAAGCGATGACTGTAAATAAAAAGAAAATAATGATAGAAAACATACTGCTAAGGAAATACGAAACATAGGTCCATTTGTCACGTAAAATATTTTGTACAACGATATGATTAAAGCTCATGTTGTCCACCACCTAAAAAAGCAAGCGTGTCCATGATTTCCTGGTAAAATTGTTTACGGTTATTGCCACGATGAATTTCGTTATATAATTTACCATCCTTAATGAAAATGATTCGATTTGCGAAGCTTGCTACATAAGGGTCATGCGTCACCATTAAAATGGCCGTTTTCAGTTCGGTATGAATAGAACTAAATAAGTTCATGACATCATTTACTGCCTTTGAATCGAGATTTCCTGTAGGTTCATCGGCCAACAATAAACTCGGTTCATGAATAACCGCACGTGCAATAGCTACACGTTGTTTTTGTCCACCAGAAATTTCATAAATTCGTTTTGGAAGAAGCTCCTCGATGCCAAGAAATTGAGATATATGTGTAAGTCGTTGATGCATTTTATTGGCAGGTAGACTATCCAGAGTTAGTGGCAATAAAATATTTTCTTTCACTGTTAATGTGTGTACAAGGTTAAAATCTTGAAAGACAAAGCCTAATTCTGAACGGCGGAATTTTGCAAGCTCCTCATCATCTAATGAATAAGGATTTCTACCATTTATAAGAATTTCACCAGCAGTAGGGCGATTGATTGTTGATACGCTATTTAAAAATGTAGTTTTACCACTTCCAGAAGGCCCCATAACGGCTACGAATTCGTTCTCACCAAGTTTAAAATCTATACCATTCAATGCCTTATATGTGATTTCTCCGATATATTCTTTTTGTAGATTGGTTACTTGTAGGATTGAGTTTCCCAACTTTGAACAACTCCCTTACTTCGATTGAATAGCTTAAGTATAAAGAAGGGGCAGCATTTTACCTATTTGGCTATATGACGTCAATATGACAAAGTTGTCATATAATACTCATGATTTTTTCACGCTATTTGAAAAGCCTATAGAAAAGGTAGTGAAGCGTTCGTGGGACTGTAAGGTAAAAGGGTGCTCTAGTGCAGTCAAAATCTTTTTAACCAAATATAAGCCTATACCTGTTGCTTCACCGCTCGTTCTTCCTTTTACACCTGTATAAAAAAGATCAAAGACACGTGAAATTTCGCTATCGGGAATCGTATCTCCGCAGTTTTTAATTTTTAAAATAGCTTCGTCATAAATAATTTGGATGGAACTTTCAGACTCACCGTATTTAATGGCATTATTGATGATTTGATAAAGCACGATTTTTAACCATTTCCGATCTGAATAAATAATATTATTTTCAGCAAGCATCACTTTTGGGAAAACCACTTTGGCAATAAAATAATCCTTTAACTCGTTAATGACCTCCTGAATAATCTCTTTTAATGAGAGTGCCTCTATTTTTAAATCAGCTACTAGATTGGATGTGCGTTCATAAGTTAGCAGCTGGTTGAGGGTAAACGTCAGCTTATCACATTCTTTATTAATAGTTTGCCAGTGCTCGGATTGACTATTTGCATCAGATTGAATAATCAGTTGAATGACCGACAATGGGGTCTTCATTTGATGAGCAAAATGTGAAAGGACAAGCTGCTTTTCTTTTCCTTGCTCCTCTAAAATTTGCTGTTGTGTTAAGTGTAGATATTGCATTTGTCGTAGTTTTTGGCTATAAGCTTGCTCAATCATAGCCTGTGGTTCATACAGATGGAGGTCATCGCTTGTTAATATGCCTTTCTGTAAATGAGCATAGAGCTTTTTTCTACGATAATAACGACCAATTAGCCAAATAATAAATAGAAAGCTAACGAGAAAGATAAAATAAAAATAGTGTGATGATAAATCATCCAATGAATGAATGATCCAAGGTAATAATAGGAAGCTTACACAATAAAGAATAATTACACTTACATGATCTCGAAAGAAAAGCTTCATTCTTCTGCCTCCACTAATTGATAGCCAAGTCCACGAATTGTTTTAATTTCTAAACGGGATTGAATAGCTTCAAACTTTTTGCGAAGCCGACCAATATTAACCGATAAAGTGTTTTCTTCAACGAAGGATTCATCATCCCAAATAGCACTTAACAACTTTTGGCGAGATACAACATTTGGGTAAGCTTCAAATAGTAACTTGCTAAGCTGCATCTCTTTTAACGTTAACAGGCTCTCATGTTCCTCAGTGTGAAGCCGAACAGTATCTGGATTTAATGTAGTATTGGTAATTGTTATAGAATTAGAATCGGAGGAAGCATATTCTCCATATGTACGACGAATTAGGCCGTTCACTTTTGCCATAAATACATCTAGCGAGAAGGGCTTTGTAATAAAATCATCTGCACCATTTTCAATGCCATATACTTGATCAATATCATTCACACGCGCAGATACAATAATAATAGGGCATGTTGACAGCTGGCGGATTTTGCGTGACCAGAAGTACCCATCATAAGTTGGGAGGTTAATATCCATGACTACTAGATGGGGTTGAATAGCTTGAAATTCTTCTGCTATACGGTTAAATTGTTGGACAGTGTAGCATGCAAATTGATATTTCGATAAATGCTCGACAATAAGTTTTGAAATAGTAGCATCGTCCTCTATTATGTATATTTTGTACATAGTATCGACCTTTCTTTATTTATATACTTTTAATGTACCCTGATATTTAAGAATCCATAAATATGGCTCATAATTATAACGTGGGGTTGATTTCCGTTCCGACTGGGCGCTTTGCCGCTGACGCTTCGCTTTCGCGCAGATAAAACATTTGTTGCTGACGCTACGTTAGCACTACGCTTTCGCACAGAGCAAAGCTTCCTGGGGGCGTCCGATGAGCCGCTTCGCTTGCGCTCCAGGGTCTCGGGCCAACATGATGTTGGTCACGAAGGCGTTATCACAGGACGTGATGGTTTTAGCCTTCGTTCCTCTATCGCTGATCCCCGAGGAGTCGCCCAGTCTCCACTCAACTTATATACATGGCATACGTTTTAACAAATGTCATCCTAAACTTTTGGTGATGAGCTATAAATATTTTCATTTATATAGTAATAGTAACTTGAAATAATAGAGAAGAGCCACCACAAACTCAATTGAGAAGGTGATGGCTCTTTGATAATCATGAATAGGCTAATTAATTTTTGGGAATGTGGAAGGTGACATTTGTTCCTTCATTTAAGGTGCTCTGAATTTGTAATCTCTGTCCGTAAATCCTCTTAAGACGTAAATCAGTATTACGTAATCCTACGCCAGAGCTTGTTGAATAGCTACCTGATTGTAGCTCCTCTAATTTACTTTGATCTATCCCAACGCCATCATCTATAATACTTACTGCCACATAATCTGGGAAATCCTTTATACGGATACAAACTGTTCCGCCTTGTTCCTGTTTTAAGACACCATGACGAATCGCATTTTCTATTAAAGTTTGTAAGGAGATAGGGGGAATTTCGATGTTTATAGTTTCATCGATATCCCATTCGATGTTTAACAATTCCCCAAAGCGTTGCTGTTCAATATAGAGAAATGAGCGCACTAACTCTAGTTCATCCTTAAGTGGTACTACTCGTTGTAGATTCCGCACATCAAAGCTTGCGTGTAAATATTCACCAAAATGATGCATTAAGTCAATCATCCGATCTGTATCAATCGTACTAAGTGATGCAATTGTATTTAATGTATTAAATAAAAAATGTGGCTGTATTTGAGCTTGAAGCCAAGCTGTTTCCAAATGTAGTCGTTGATTGATGCTATATTTTAAATCGATTAAGGCTTTGCTCCTTACTTTTAGCTCAAGAGAATTAATAGGCTTTGTAACATAATCATTAGCTCCACGAACAAAACCAGTATAAACATCCTCAGGATAATTACGTGCTGTTAGCAATAAGATCGGTAATTCAAGTAATGAGTAATGTTCTCGAATAATTTCAATTAATGCATAGCCAGAAATATAAGGGAGCATCGCATCAACAATGACTAAATCCCAATCCTCTTGCTGTAATGCTTTTAATGCCTTTTCACTGCTAGTAACAGTAGTAACCGCATATGCTGTTGTTGCAAATAAACTACGCATAATGGTTAAGTTTATAGGATCATCATCAACCATTAAAATTTTAAATTGTTTTTCCACTATGTTTAAAGACGTATTTCCTTCAACAGGAGAAAATATATCTTCTGGCTCTATGTAGGATTGCTCCTTATTTAAACTTTCCTCTGCTAATGGTAATGTGAAATAGACATCCGATCCTTTGTTCGGAACGGAATGTATTTGCAAAGTTCCTCCGTGTAATTCGATAAGCTTCTTTGAAACTAATAACCCGAGACCGATTCGATCGTCGTTATCATTTCCTTGTTCGTAAGGGGAGAACAGACGACTTTGAATGTCATCATCCATACCTAATCCAGTGTCACGAATATGGATTACAGCTAGATTATTTTCAATATGTGCACTGATTTCTATAGAACAAGCACTTGTATATTTAATGGCATTGTATAAAAAATTAAAAAGGATTTGAATCAATCGATTTTCATCGGCCATTACATTAGGAAATGTTCTAGCAATGGTAGAATTCATTTGAATTTGTTTTCCACTTGTTATAAAGCCTAACATATCGAAAACACCATAAACGACACCTTGAATGCTGACGTTTTTTTTATTGAGATGCAAATTACCGTCCTTTAAACGAGTAAAATCAAGTATGTCATTTAATGTAAAGGACATGCTTCTCCCAATATCAATTAACAGCTTTAGGTTTTGTTTATCATCAGCTGCAAGCTTATTGTTTGGATTATCATAAATGGTCTGTCCTAAGGTAATCATTTTATTCATAGGATCCCATAGCTTTTGAGAACTACTGGATAAAAATTCATCCTTTAATTCATCGTCTTTTTGTAATTTGGCAATCAATTGATTAATTTGCTCTTTATTTTCAAAAAAATGTTTAAACCAATAACCTGAAAAACCAAGCATGATAAATAAATAGTCTAATGGATAAACGGGTATATCAAAGACATAAATGGATTTGATAAATCCCCATATAATGCCATTCGTTGAACCAATAGCCGTCAGTGCAATAAAAACAGAACTTTGTTTTTGATTTTCAAGATACTCTTTTAAAGCGAGTGCTGCTACATATAAAAATGAAACGCCATAAAGTATGAAGAAAAGAGGATTTAATGTGTATAACCAATCAATCGGTAAAACGACAGTTAAAAATGCTCCAAGGGCATAGATAGCAAAGATCCACTGTAAGCATTTAGCATTACGATATTTCACTAGTAAAATACGCAAAAATTGAACAAAGAAAAAAGAAGAACCGAGATAGATGATAGAAAATAATTTAAACGACCATACATAATCAAGATGTAGCCAAGCAAGTATGGATCGATCATAGGTAATTAATTCATCGGTTAATGGTAAAAGAAAACCTACTGTGAAAAGTAATACAATTGGCTTCCGATAGATGAATAGGAACACAAGAATACTAAAGAGTGCGAACAATACGAGCATTACTGAAATGGCAGTAAGAGATAAATCGGTAATTATTTCGTGATGTGCCATAGCTGGTGCAGAGCTAAATAGAACTCTTTTAGCAATAATAGGACTTGCTGGTGTATCAAAATTTGATACATGTAAAATTAAGTCAATTTCAGGTTGCTCATTCGTAAAATATACAGTGTATGGAGCGGCTTGCCCTTTATGATTATTTGAATCAGTAGCGACTTTTCCTGACTGACCAGCTAGCTCCCCATTAATATATAATGTTGAAGCAGTTGATACTGCAGGAATCCGAATGGCATAACGATTATCTTTGGGGGCATTTTCATTGAGTAAAATTTTTAAACGGTATGTACCATATCGTTGTGTCGTTGCCTCAGAATCTCGCGTAGGAATCGTTCGGATAGACTGCTCGAATAATCGGGGATATTTGTTATTGTCTGTGTTTAATGGGTCTATTAATAACCCGGGATAGTAGAGCCATTCACCATTTAAGTGAAGCATTTCTTTATCGTTTAGCGCCTGATCACGAATGTCAAATATACCTTCTTGGGCAATTGGTTGACTACTCGAAGGGAGAAAGTATGCTAACCATAGTAAACGAAGGGTAGTAAGAACTATAAAAATTAAGATAATGAAAAGTGAATGTCGAATTGTCGCTTTTTTGAACAGTGACATAAGGACCTCCTGGATTTTCTTTTTATATTAAAAGGACTATATTTACCATCCATGAAGATAGAAAAAAGATAAAAAGGCATCGAGAGAGAACTGTCTCGATGCCTTTTGCGGATGGCCTGAGTATGTTTTGATTTGATCTTTATGGTAATTTATCAGGCGTGATGATTAGGGAAAAATAGGTTATTATCAAAAGGATTGTTTTTGTTGCTATTTTGCTAAAATATTCCCGTTTTAACTGCGCCCGCCGCAGGAAAGCGAGTAGCCCGTAGCGGAAATCAGCCTTTTCGAATTAATTCGAATGTATAAAAATGGTTAATCAACACACCTGGTAATTTATACTTCTACTGATATAGCGTTAAATAGCTCAGTTGTGTCGTGCTCTGGTAAAATATCGAGATCAGCTACCAAAGTACTTCTAAATGTATTGTAAACTTTTACTGCACTTGCTCGATTATCCACGTCGATATAGTGTTTCATTAGCTGTTGGATAGCTTTATCGGAATATGGATTATGCTCGAGCGTTAAAAGTAATATATGCTCTAGTTTTTTTACGTCATGTATGACTGTATAATGCTCTACTAAATCATAAAGTAGAAGAGTAAATTGGGTGTTCATGAAATTTGCCTTACTAGTAACCCAAGGATAATCTAATGTGGCCATATATTCACCCTGATAGTTTTGTATTAGTGCCTCAGCCTTCTTTATATCAAGCTTTCCGGTCTCCATTTTACTATTTAAAATATGCTCTAAGTTATGAGCATCACATTGAAAATCCTCTAGTTGCAAAATATAGCAGCCATTTGCATACTGTATGACTTCTACATAGCCTAATGTAGAAAGCGTAGTGCGTAGATAGGAGACTGTTGTATGTAATTGCACTCTTGCCTTTTTATAGTCTGTCTCTGCCCATAATGCATCGAGGACTGTATCACGAGGTACATGGCTATTAAGATTGGAAAAAAGAAAGGCAAATAATTCTTTTGTTTTAACCGTTCTCCAATGGATGGCTTTGTCATCGTGTAAGACAACGAATCCTCCAAAACATTGTATCTTTAGTGTAGGTTTGTGTTGTATTCGTATAGGAGTCGAATTTTTTTCTAGGTGGAGGAGTTCTTGGATTCTATTAATAGTTGTCTCTAGACGAGCTTTTGAAATAGGCTTTAATAAATAGTCAAGGGAGTTAATTTCAAATGCTTGGACAGCATAGTCTCGATACGCAGTGACAAATACGATATGGATATTTTTGTTCCATTCTTTAAATAGTTTTGCGATTGCTAAACCGTTCATACCAGGCATTTCAATATCTAAAAATGCTACTTGAAAATCCAAGCTTGGACCCTCTGCAAGCAAATCTTTTACATTTGTAAAGGATTTAATAACCTCTATTGAATTAAATTCCTTCAACTTTTTCTCCATGTTTACAAGAGCTAATGGCTCATCGTCCATTACTATCACTCGAATCAAAAAGGGCACCAACTTTCAAATATTAATTAACTTGAATTGAAGAAACTTAAAGTGAAATTGGTTAAATTGAAATATCAATAACTGACCCTTTATACGGATGTGCGGTCACTTGCTGCTGAGGCAGATCTTCTAGTAAGTCAACAGCAGCTACCGTATTTAGATTGAGTGCACTAGAAGACATTATTGTATTAATTTCCACCCTATATTCCTTCTTTAACATATTATCGGTTAAAAATATTGATTTTCCAACGTATAAAAGTTGCATATAAAATTTTGGGTATTTTTCCATGAAACTATTTTATTTACCAAAAATATGATTGATATTGTATATTTTTCCGTTTTTATAGAAATAATTCGTAATATCAGGTCCATTGTCCTGAGTGATTAATTGCATTCTCTAGCATTGCTTGCATAAAAGAGCCCAACTCTAGTGAGCTAGCAGCAGATTGCAAAATTATAAAATATGGAGGTATTACGAAATATGAAGAAACGAGCATTAGCTTTAGCTGTAACATTGACATTGGGTTTAAGTTTGTTTGCAAGTCCGTCATCTGCTGAGGACAAACTCAATGTTATACCAATTGACGCGTTATGGGGAATCTCGAAGATTTACGAATTAGCTGTAGGGGAAATAGGGCTACTAGACGAAATAGATCCGAAATGGTTTAATTTAGGGAAAAAAGATGACACAAAAAATGAAAAATCATCGAAAGACCAACATCATATTGTGCATGGGGATACATTATTTTCAATTGCACGTGAAAATGGTGTGTCAGTGGAAAAGTTAAAAGAATGGAATAACCTTACTTCTGATGTGATTTATGTAGGCGAATTGTTAGCTACCAAAGCATCTGCAGCAAAGCCTAAGACTACTGTAAGCGAAACTAAAAAGGTAGCAACAGCTTCCAATACAAAGCAAGTAACGACATCAAATACAAAACCAGCAACAAAATCGAGTACAAAACAAGTAAGTGCTCCAGCAAATGCGACAGGCCAAACGCTAACAATGCGAGCGACCGCTTATACAGCGTATTGTGAAGGATGTTCGGGGATTACAGCGAATGGAACAGATATAAGATCTAATCCGAACTTGAAGGTAATTGCTGTAGATCCACGTGTTATTCCTCTTGGTACTAGGGTATGGGTTGAAGGTTATGGCGAGGCAATCGCAGCAGACACGGGCGGAGCAATAAAAGGCAATAAAATTGATGTGTTTATTCCTACTGAGGGACAAGCTCGTCAGTGGGGTGTTAAAACTGTTACTGTGAAAATTTTGAATTAATGTATGCAAAGGGATGTCTCGCTGAAGTGGGGATATCCTTTTTATTTTGTATGGTTTTAACTTCTTTCAACAAATATTTTTTGTAGCGACAGGTACAGAAGTCTCCCAACTCTATAGGTGGTGAGACGAATGCAGGTTTTAAACCACTTTTCAGCGGTGTCCAAAAATCCGTTGAAATAGAGGAACTCAGTCACAAGCACAAAGCCGATTCAAGACGCAATTAAGCCGGGGCATAATTGAGAGGATCGGAAAATTCACTGTTTTGCCAATAATTCAGCTCTTCACCGAAAGTTGTGGATGACATTTGTTAAGATATATGTCTTGTATATAAGTTGATTGGAGTGGAGGCTGGGCGACTCCTTGGGGATCAGCGTCACAGATGAGACCCTGGAGCGAGCTCCGCGAGTGAAGCGGCTCATCGGACGCCCCCAGGAAAGCGCCCAGCCGGAACGGAAATCAACCACACGTTATGGTGATGAACCAATGATTCACAAACTTCTAATCAAAATTGCATAAGTAGGAGGATTGTTGGCAACCATCAGAAATAGAGGAGGTAATTTTATGAAAAAAATGAGTTTAATAATCATTTCCTTATTAGTATTTGTCGGTGGTTGTAATTTCTTCGAAAAGAAGGAGAAAAAAGTGGAAGTTAACGCAAATTCAGCACAAACTGCAACCGCGAAAGTAATAGGAAAAAATAATGAAAGCTATGGAAATGCATATTTTCAGGAAGAGGATAATGGGGTCAGGGTGACACTCGCGCTATCAGGGTTGCCATCCGGCACGCACGGCATTCATATTCATTCAGTTGGGAAGTGTGAACCGCCAACGTTTGAATCAGCAGGTCCGCATTTTAATCCAACGAGTAAAGAGCATGGGAAGGATAATCCTAAAGGCTATCATATGGGAGATCTTCCGAATTTAGAAGTTGGTGAAGATGGTAGTGTAGATATGAATTTCTTAGCGGAAGGGCTAACATTAGATAAAAATGCTGCAAATTCATTATTGGGTGGAGAAGGTACTTCATTAGTCATCCATGAGTCAGAGGACGATTATAAATCAGATCCTGCTGGTAATTCTGGTGCTAGAATTGCTTGTGGCGCTATTCAATAAGGAAAATGAATCGACTGTATCTGAAGTGAATCACTTTAGATACAGTATTTTTTGTTTAGTGGATAAAAATCGGCTCATCGGACGACCACAGGAAAGCGCTTAGTCGGAATCAACCGTACGTTATGGTGATAAGCCAAAAAGAAGAAGTGAACAATCATTTTTCATAATTCTACATGCAATTTCTATACATTTAGTAACTGAATTTATTTTGTTAGAAAAAGAATTTAATAGTATTAAATAGATAAAAGTGGCGTAAGGGAGTAATTGTTGAAATTCAGAGATAATTGTCGTTTAAGGAAAAATGTATAATTATAAAAGACTGAATTTACTATAAACGGATTGACATTATTATACTATGTTTGATAATTTTAAGTAGATTCTTATTTTTAACCAAAGGGGGAAGGTTACTTTGAAGAAAAAACAATTCAGGCTATTAATGCTATTAAGTGCCTTTGCACTATTGATTTTAGCTGCATGTGGGTCGGATAGTGGAACGGGTTCTAAGGACACAGATAAGGGAGATTCGACAGCATCTGAGAAGCCAAAATTTTTAAACTTATTAACAGGTGGAACACAAGGTACTTACTATGCATTAGGTGGAACATTTGCTGATTTAATTTCTAAAGAAACAGACATTAAAACAACTGCTGAAGTATCTCAAGCATCTGCAGCCAACATGACTGCACTACAAGAAGGTAAAGGTGAAATTGCTTTTGTACAATCAGACATTGCTTATTACGCTACTGAAGGAACAATGATGTTTGAGGGTAAAAAAATTGACTCAATTGCTGCTCTAGGTGCACTTTATCCAGAAACAGTACAATTAGTAACGACTGAATCGTCAGGTATTAAAACTTATGCTGATTTAAAAGGGAAAAAGGTATCCGTAGGTGCGCCAGGTTCTGGGACTTACGCAAATGCTGAACAATTACTTGAAATTCATGGTTTAAAAATGGATGATATCAAAGCACAAAACCTTGATTTTGGTGAGTCTACTGACGGTCTTCAATCAGGCCAAATTGATGCAGCGTTTATTACTGCGGGTACGCCAACAGGTGCTGTTGAGGCTTTAAATGCAACAACTAAAGTGAATATTATCGGTATGGATGCTGGTAAAGCAGATGAGTTAATTGCTAAATACCCTTACTATGCAAAAGATACAGTAAAATCTGGTACGTATGGTATTGCCAATGACACAGAAACAGTTTCGGTACTTGCGATGCTAGCGGTGAAAAAAGATCTTCCGGAAGATGTTGTTTATTCGATGACGAAAGCTATATATGATAACACAGATAAAATTTCCCACGCTAAAGGTGAGTTTATCAATGCGAAGACAGGTTTAGAGGGTATTAGTATTGATGTTCACCCAGGTGCTCAAAAATACTTTGATGAAATGAAATAACAGAACATTCGGAGTTTAATAAAAAGTAGTGGTTGTTGTGGAGAGTGCTTGAATCTTGCTTGTGGTGAAGTGAAAAATCTGCGGCGGAAATCAACCTCACGTCATGAAATACGAAGAGGCTCGGATTGCGTAAAGCTTCGGGCCTCTTTTCTTCCTGTTAAGTCGTGAACGATAGCGAATAGCTTTTTAAGTGGGGGAATAGATGTAATGCGAAAGAGGAAATTAATCATTGTTTTAGCTTTTTTATGTTTAAGCTTCAGTATAGTCATTTTTCTTCCTCTTCAAAAGGTATTCGCATTTACTGAAACGCGCATAGATCATCCAATAGTGCACTATATACCACTGACAACTGAGGATACATTTCAAATTAGATACACCCATTCCATCCATAAATCGGATGTACTTGAACATTATCAATGCGTAGATGGAACACGTATTCAAATGTTAGGGATGGAGTATGAGGATTTAGCGATTGGCATGCCAAGTTATGCAGAGGAAAATCAAACATTAACAAAACGAGATGGTAAATATTTTTTGCAGTTCGACAACGAAGTGATTGAAAATTTTACGATCTATATAGCCGATTTAGAGTTAGATCTTGTATTAGGTTACGAGCGGTACGAATATGATTTAAAAAGAAATTTACAAAGGGGAAAATCTTATTTATTTGAGGTGAAGCGCATATCGCTTTATGAACAATGGAAAGGAGTAAGGATGAAATGACGACTCAGCATAAATCAAATAACGAAGTAAAAAAAGAAGAATTCGAACAAATATCTGCTGAAGAGCAACAAGCAATACTTGAGAAATATGATATTGAATCGAATGTACGAAACATATCAGGCATTATGAAACATGTCATTTTCTTTGGACTACTAGCATTTTCGTTGTTCCAACTTTATACAGCCATTTTTGGTCAATTTCCAGCGCAAATCCAGCGTACGATCCATTTGGGTTTTGGTTTGACCCTTATTTTCTTGCTATTCCCAGCTCGAAAAAAAGCAGCAAAGCATAAAATTGCATGGTTCGATTATATTTTAGCGATATTATCTATTGTAGTAGGTTCGTATTGGACGATGAATTATACAGAGCTTATTAACAGTAATGGTACCATTACACAAATGGATTTTATCGTTGGTTCAATAGCTGTTGTATTGGTACTTGAGGCAGCTCGTCGTGCAGTAGGATTACCAATTACAATCATTGCTATATGTTTCTTAATTTATGCATATTTTGGACCGTATTTCCCGGCATTTATGGCACATAGAGGGCAAGATTTCGAGAGTATTGTTAATCTCATGTATTTTACGACGGATGGTATCTTTGGAACGCCAATTAGTGTTTCGGCCACATTTATTTTTGTGTTTTTACTTTTTGGGGCATTCCTTGTCAAAACAGGTGTTGGTCAATACTTTAATGATCTAGCCGTAGCTCTTGCGGGTAAATTAATTGGTGGTCCAGCAAAAGTAGCGGTATTTTCTAGTGCGCTTCAAGGTATGATTTCAGGAAGCTCGGTAGCGAATGTAGTAACATCGGGATCATATACAATTCCGATGATGAAAAAGCTTGGGTACCGTAAAGAGTTCGCAGGTGCAGTTGAAGCGGCTGCTTCTACAGGTGGACAGTTAATGCCGCCGATTATGGGGGCCGCAGCGTTTCTGATGGTTGAGTTTATTGGGCGCGGAATAACGTATTGGGATATTGCCAAGGCGGCTGCGATACCTGCACTGCTATATTTTACAGGTATTTGGATTATGACTCACTTCGAAGCAAAACGTGTAGGGTTAAGAGGCTTACGTGATGATCAAATGCCAAATCGTCGAGAGGTATTTAAGAAAATTTACCTTCTATTACCGATTATCGCTATCATCGTTTTAATGTTAACGGGTACACCAGTAATGCATGCTGCACTATACGGTATTCTTATTTCTATTGGTGTTGCGATGTTTAATAAGGAAACGCGTTTAAAACCAAAGGATATTATTGATGCATTAGTTGAAGGTGCCCGTACAGCACTTGGTGTGGTAGCGGCAACAGCATGCGCAGGAATTATCGTAGGTGTAGTTGTAAAAACAGGTTTAGGCTTAAGTTTAGCTAATAGTTTAGTAGAATTAGCAGGAGGTAGTATTATTTTAACACTGATTTTTGTTATGATTGCCTCCCTAATTTTAGGAATGGGGGCTCCGACAACAGCAAACTACGTAATTACGTCAACAATTGCTGCTCCAGCAATCGTAGCATTATTAGTGCCGAATACACCACAGGAACTAGTACCAGTAGTTGTTTTATTATCGGCACATTTCTTTGTGTTCTATTTTGGTATTATCGCCGATATAACACCGCCAGTGGCACTTGCTGCTTTTGCGGCTTCAGGCATTTCTGGTGGAGATCCTATTAAAACGGGTGTAAACTCAGCGAAACTGGCTATTGCTGCGTTTATCATTCCTTATATGATTGTGTTCTCTCCAGCGTTACTAATGATAGATACAACTGTTCCGCAAATTTTATGGGTAGTATTCACGGCCGTTACAGGAATGGTAGCTATTGGTGCGGGAGTAATAGGTTACTGGTATCGCAAAATGCTGTGGTTTGAACGTATTATTTCCATTGCAGCTGGTCTACTACTTATCTATCCAGAAAAATTCTCGGATTGGGCTGGTTTAGCAATCTTTATTGTGATGTTTGTCATTCAATATGTAACACAACATAAAGGTAGCGATGACAATCAAAATAGTAAAACAAGTGTTACAGCTTAATATGATAGGAAAATAGAAGAATTTTAAATAACGAGAATCTGCTCACCTTCTGAGTTAGTAAGTGCATGCCTTGTAATGTCTACAAGGAATTTGCTTAACTTACAAGCTTTAGAAAGAGCAGATCCTTTTTTCTTTTTAAGTGAGCTATCTACAACACGCCGCATATTGGGCAAATTGTATTCCTGGGTAAAATGCAAGGAGCTTGGGCAAGTAAACGCAGCTTTTAAAAAGGATTTTCCTATTGTGAAATTCCTTTTTTGACATTGGACTAACGAAAGAACATTATTAAATGTACGTGAAAGGTTTTGTATTTGATGAGAGGTGGAGATTCATGAAAGTACACGATTGTCCTAATTGTAATACTTATAGTAGAGAATGTATTATTGTCATCCAAAATGCTCCGAACTTTTCAGGAGAGATATTAAAGTGCAGTATTTGTTCCTGGAGCGGAAAGTGGTCGGAAATGACGGTGCGGGAGGTTAAATTGCCGGTGATTCCAGGCGGGATCGCGATCCCTGGGGTCGAACCAATTACTGATTATTATGTACTGCATTCAGATCAAATTAGAGTTACTTATACAGGAGGATGTTGCCCTCATTGTGGTGGAAGTGATCCGTTTTGCTGGTGCATGACGTTATAAATGATTGCGATGAGCCTCTTGCTCGAAGTTGATGATTAGGCAGTGCACTTACATTTACCTTATTGTTAATGTGTGACATTATATAAAATCAACTACTCCCAAATAAATGTAAGCATTTGCATGACTTTTAATAAAAGTAATTTGATACATCTCTTTTTTGATAAACCTCAAGCTTTAATCTAAAAAGTAGATTATTTTTATACTTTTTATGCATATAAAGCATTATTTATTGATTTTTTTAAAATAACTACTGTATAATTAAAATATCAGAAAATTCAATTAAATCAAAAGGAGAGGTGATTACATGAAAAAGTTGTTCAATTCAAAGTTTGAAACATATTTAATGGATCAGGAATTGGAGTTAACTATGGAAGAGGAAAAAAATGAGGAGCAAACTACACGGGTGTATTATGAAGAATATCCAGAAGGCTTTTTTACAAGTTTATAATATTTATTTGATGGGCTGTGCTAAAGGTGGAAAAAACTTTTAACACAGTCCTTTGCTTTTTTTTACATATTTTAAATCACTTTTTTATATTGTCTGTTTAGTTGATAAAAAATTACTGTTTG
This sequence comes from Lysinibacillus sp. TE18511, assembly GCF_054062295.1. Lineage (NCBI taxonomy): Bacteria > Bacillati > Bacillota > Bacilli > Caryophanales > Bacillaceae > Lysinibacillus > Lysinibacillus sp. TE18511. Next base: position 9,593 of record NZ_JBSSFD010000043.1, on the reverse strand, counting down.
AAATTATGTTAATAATATATCTTATTTATTCCTCTTATCTAGATCTAATTACATATATACTTTTGTGAAATGGTTTCCTGTATAATGGGAATCAAAAATGCGTATAGAGGTGTAGTTATGTCAAATGCGGTTACATTAGAAGAGACAATTTATCAATGGTTTGAACATTTTCATAAATACCCAGAGGTCAGCTGGAAGGAGTTTGAAACAACTAAAAAGATTGCGGCGATTTTAGATGAGTTCAACGTATCGTATCGTTTGTTAGGCGATGTTACAGGGCTAATTGCTGAAATTGGTTCAGGAGATGAAATTGTTGCGGTACGTGCTGATATAGATGCGTTGTGGCAAGAAGTGGACGGGAAATGGCAAGCTAATCACTCATGTGGGCATGATGCCAATATCACAATGGTATTAGGTGCTTTATTACAGCTGAAAGATCGACCATTACAACATCGTGTCCGTTTTATTTTCCAGCCTGCTGAAGAACTTGGTAATGGTGCTTGTGCAGCCTTTGAGCGTGGAGCTGTCGATGGCGTATCGCATTTATTTGGTGTTCATCTAAGACCAATTGAAGAACTACCGCTTGGCAAGGTTTCGCCTGCTATTCATCATGGAGCGGCATATTTTTTAGATGGAACCATTAAAGGTACTGATGCCCATGGTGCTAGACCTCATCAAGGGAAAAATGCAATTGATGTTATTATGGCAGTGCAACAAATGCTGCACAGTATTCATTTATCACCATTTGAGCCCCATTCGGCAAAGTTAACGAAAATTGTTGCAGATGGAGGTAGTACAAATATTATTCCGGGTACTGCGAGCTTTTCGATGGATATCCGTGCACAACGTAATGATCAATTAGAATTACTTCGTAGCCGTATTGAATTCGGCTTAAAATCAATTCAACAGCAGTTTGAGATTGATATGGATTGGCAATGGATTGATTTTACACCAGGTGCTGAGGTTTCGCCGGTTGCTGCGCGCATGGCTAAAAATGCCATTGTGGAAACGTTAGGTGAAGAACATCTTGCTGAAGAGATTACAACTCCTGGAAGTGATGATTTCCATTTCTATACGGTTAAAAAACCGGAATTAAAAGCGACGATGATTGGTATTGGTGCTAATTTGGTACCAGGATTACACCATCCGAAAATGACTTTTGAACGTAGTGCATTAATTGATGCAGCAAAAGTACTTGCTTGTGTGTTAGAGAAAAAACCAGAATAACTATGTGTGGGAGTTAAATCAAAAGATTAAAATTCTTTTGATTTAACTCTTTTTTATTTTCTTTTTTGTCGAAATGTATGAATATACGGGGGTTTGCATTGTTTGTAATAGCTATTTGAAAGCGTTTTTTTACGCTAAAAAAGTAGAAATTGCTCGAGAAGCATAAATTTTTTGCGTTGACTTTTAATTTTTTGAATATTAAGCTAAAAATCGTAAAAAAATATTTGCGCCTTAGAAAATTTTAAAAGGGAATGGGTGCAAAAAAGGGGATGGGACGATGAAAAAGGAAATCAGTGCTGGTTGGGCACTTCTAACTTTTGCAATAATGATTATAGCTATGCTTATAACAGTAGTTGTGTTAGAGCAAAGTCCTCACGTGCCACTTATTATTGGAACAACTGTAGCGGCAATTGTTGCCAAATTACATGGATTTAAGTGGTTAGAAATTGAAGAAATGATGTATAAGGGGATACGCCTAGCTTTACCTGCAATTGTCATTATTATTTTAGTAGGTTTGACAATTGGTGCTTGGATTGGCGGCGGTGTCGTAGCTACAATGATTTATTTTGGTTTAAAATTAATTTCCCCAGCTTGGTTCTTAGTAACAATCATGCTGTTATGTTCAATTGTTTCACTGGCGATTGGTAGCTCATGGTCAACGATGGCAACAATAGGTGTTGCTGGTATGGGTATTGGGTTAAGTATGGGAATCCCTGCACCAATGATTGCTGGAGCAGTTATTTCGGGTTCATATTTTGGTGATAAGATGTCACCGTTATCGGATACTACTAATCTCGCGGCAGGTTTAACAGGTACCGACTTATTTGATCATATTAAGCATATGCTTTATACGACAATTCCGGCTTTAGCCATTGCTATCGTAGCATTTGGAATTATGGGAAGAAGCTTTGCGGATATCTCAATGAAATCAGAAAGTATTTTAACAACACTACAAGTAATGGAGGAAAGCTTTGTTATTTCTCCGTGGTTATTGCTTGTACCAGTTGGTGTAATTGTATTGGTAGCAAAAAAAGTACCCGCAATTCCAGCTTTAATTGTTGGAATTATCTCAGGATTCTTACTACAAATCTTCGTGCAAGGTGGCACTCCTGCAATGGCTGTACATGCTTTACAAGAAGGATTTGTTATTTCAACTGGCAATGAAATGGTGGACGAGTTATTTAACCGTGGCGGCTTAGATTCAATGATGAATACGGTTTCAATGACGATTGTGGCTATGACATTCGGTGGGGTGTTAGAATATTCCGGTATGTTAAAAGCATTGATGAATGTTATTGTGAAGTTTGCTAAATCAACAGGTAGCCTAGTTGCTTCAACGATTGCTGCATGTATTACAACTAATGCTACATGTTCTGAGCAGTATATTTCAATTGTTGTTCCATCACGTATGTTTGCGGAAGTTTATCGAGAGCGTGGCCTGCATTCGAAGAACTTATCTCGAGCGTTAGAGGATGGGGGGACTTTAACTTCTGTGTTCTTCCCGTGGAATACTTGCGGAGTCTTTATTTTAGCAACATTAGGTGTAAGCGCGATTGAATATGCGCCATATGCAATCATTAACTTCGTGGTACCGATCATTTCAATTATTTATGCATATGTAGGGTTTGCAATTGTTAAGCTGACACCTGAAGAAATAAAAGAGGCAGAGAAGCGTAAAAAAGAGCAAGAAGTGAATGATGCTAATATGGTCATGGCTGACTAATGTAGAAACTAAAATTTTGCTCTTTTCAGATAGTTAATGAGGGTCTCGCGGATGCAAAAGCATCTGCGAGAACTTTTCAGTTTTCTAGCTTTAGAAGTAGAACGATATTTTTTTATATGTTAATAGGTTGCAAAGTTTAATTCATAGATTGTGCGTGGGCGGCCTTGCTGATGAGTCATTTCTTCACCGACTACTTTAGCATAGCCGTTATCCACTAATTTTTTGATAATGCGCTCTGTTGTACGGCGTGTAACTTGTAAGTATTCGGCAAGATTATGTGATGTAAATTGAGCTGATTGTCGCTCTCTGCTAAAGTTGATGATTTTAGAAATATTTAAGGGACTTAAGCTTGTTTGCTTTGCCATTTGTAAAACATAGGGATCATCAGTTTTTAAAGCTAGTCTTGCTTCTGAATTTGGGAAGGGACCTAGCAAGTTTTTATGTTCATCTAGTATATAAATTTCACACGGTTTAGCAAATGATAATGCGTTCTTAGCGTGTTGATGAGCCTCGAAAATGGAGTGACCGTAACCAAATGCTAACTTAAAGGGCTTGCTAGTTTGCTGTAATAAGTTCTGTAAATTTTCTTTTTCAAGCGCCCTTTGCAAATGTCCAGCCGTCGTATAAAGCTCAAAAGAGTAAGCTGTAATTTGTTTATAGGTTGAATGCGTAGCTGCAGTGATTTGCGTTAACATGTTAGCGTCTATAGGTTTATTTTCAGGAGCCTGTAATAGTCCGACAACAGCTTTAACAGATTCAGATTTTGTCAGAAGTGATCGGGATTTCGTTTCTTCTAAGCATTGAATAATGGAGTTAGTGGCATCTAGCATGCGCATTGCAGGTATTTGAAGGGCCTGTAATTCATCAAACACACTATGAATACTTGTTATGATAAAATCAATGCTGTTAGCTTCCCATAAAGCTATATGATGCTGCAATATAGATTGAGTAGGTTTTGTAATAGAAATAGGCTGGATATATGGTTTTGGACCACGATACTCTATTTCTGTTAGAACATTTTCTACAATAGCTGGATTCATAACATCAATGGAAATTCTATTTAAAGGTACTGCATGATTTGCTATAAGCGATAATAACGTTGTGGAAATAGTTGTCTCATCTTGTTTTATATAATTCCAAGGTATTGGCATTGCTGATAGTGCTGATTGGGTATGTAAATAGGGCAACGTTCCTCCGAATAACAGGGCATCACATGGTTTAATTTCCTTTAACAAAACGGGTGCCTCGGTAGGTTGATTGTAAAGATGAAATTCTAATTGAATATTCTCAATGTTTTGTGCGATACTATTTATACGTTCCATAAATGCTTTAGAGCAGATAACTGCTATTTTAGTAGACATAGGTAATGTTCCTTTTCTCTATTTTTTAACTTCTTTCAGCGGGTGTCGAAACACCCGCTGAAAGAAGTTAAAGCCTCCGGCGGATGTCACGGAATCGGAAAGGAGTTCTTTGTGCAAGCACAAAGCCGATTCCAGACGCAATTATGCCGAGGCATAATTTTTTAATAATTAGCGACGTATTAACGACAACTTTATTATATAGGAGATAGATACAAATGAAAATCCAACAAGTAGAAATTTTCGCCATTCATTTACCACTTATTGATCCATTTATCATCAGTTATGCTACATATGATACAATGCCTTCTATTATTTTGAAGGTTACGACAGATACAGGGATTGTAGGCTATGGTGAAGCAGTACCAGATGAGCATGTAACAGGGGAGACGTGGGAGAGCACGTATGCCGTATTACAGAATCAGCTCGCTCCTGCCATCATTGGAGAAAATCCAATGGCCTTTGAAAAACTTCACGATAAAATGAACAAAATTGTGAAGGATGTGCCTGCAGCGAAAGCAGCGCTTGATATTGCTTGCTTCGATATTGCTGGGAAAGCGCTACAAGTTCCAGTGTATCAACTATTAGGTGGACGTTATCATGAAAAATTCCCTATCACACATGTACTAAGCATCGGAGAACCAGATGCTATGGCTGATGAGGCAGCTAGTCGAGTAGAGATGGGCTACCGCTCATTTAAAATGAAGGTAGGAACAGAGGTTACGCGTGATGTTGCTCGCATCAAAGCAGTGCGTGAGCGTGTAGGCGAAGACATCGCAATTCGAGTAGATGTCAATCAAGGATGGGGGAATGCCTCTACTACATTACAGGGCTTACGTGCATTAAAGGATTTAAATATCGATTGGTTAGAGCAGCCAGTAGATAGTGAAGATATTGATGGAATGGTAGAAGTGAAGTCAAAATCAGATGTTACCTTAATGATTGATGAAGGGCTTCGCGGTGTTCGCGAAATGCGTGAAATTATTGCAAAGCGTGCTGCAGATAAAGTCAATATTAAATTAATGAAATGCGGTGGCATTTATCCTGCTATGAAGTTAGCAGTTATGGCTGAAATGGCAGGCATTGAATGTCAAATTGGTTCAATGGTAGAATCATCAGTTGGTTCAGCAGCTGGTTTCCATGTAGCATTCTCTAAAAAAATAATGACAAGTGTAGAATTAACAGGTCCGCTAAAATTCTCTAAGGATGTTGGGAACTTACACTATGATGTTCCATTTATCTGCCTAAATGAAAAGCCAGGATTAGGTGTTGATGTAGATGAAGAGATTCTAAAAGAGTTATGTAAATTCTCAACGATTGTAACAGCCTAAGGAGACGGTGAGATGGAAAAAATTTATGAAGGTATGCTTGAGGAAACACCGTTTTTTGTTTCAACATTAAATCTTCAGCATTTAGAAGAAATTGAGAAACTACAGCTTGAGGTTTATGAATCTTTAGAGGACCAAAGCATCTTACAGCCACTGAGTACAGAGGAATTCGACTATATTTTAAAAGGTAATGGCATGATGATAGGTGCTTACGTAGGGGATGAGTTAATTGCCTTCCGCGCATTATTGAACCCACCTGTTGACGATGAGCACCTTGGCTATGATTGTGGGATTGCCGAGGGTGAATTTAATCGCGTATTATATCAAGAAATATCAAATGTCTCACCAGCATATCGTGGCTATGGCTTACAAAAGACGTTAGCTAAAGTGGTCATGGGTCATATTGATTTAGAAAAATATGATTATGTATGCTCAACGGTAAAACCATATAATATTCCTAGCTTAAAGGATAAATTCTCTCAAGGTTTAGTCGTAAAGGGATTAAAAGTTAAGTATGTAGATAAGCTGCGTTATATTTTCTATAAAGATTTGCGACAAGAACTACCAATCTTTACAGAAAAGAAATGGACTTCAATGGGCGATACAGTTGGTCAGCAACAGCTTTTAAAGCAGGGCTATCTAGGTACTTCTATGTATGAGGACCAAAATGATTGGTTCGTCATTTATGAGAAATAAATAATAGTAAAAAGCCTTATCTTTTACTTATTGTAAGAGGTAAGGCTTAGCTTTTCAGTCTATTTTAGTTAGTAGATTTAGAATTGATTTTCTCTCCATCAGTTGTTTGGACCACTAACGGCTCAACAATTTTTTCTAGGCCTATCTTTATAAATGGGAGTCCTGTTGCTTTCTCTTTATCGACAACCATAACTGTGATTTCAGTGTTCCCTAGGGTCTGTACATCTTTTATTTCCAGATGTTTTCCTTTATATTTCTCGCCTAATTGAATATGAATTTGTTTCATTCCTTCAGAAATCGTAGATACCTCGTAGTAGGAGGATGTATCGTTACCAGCCACAATAACGCCTTCTTCATTGATCCAATAACCTTCATCTAAGGTGATCGCCCAACCAATAATAGCAAAAATAAGGACTGGTACTATAAACAAGATGGATTTATCCACTTTGTTAAATTCAGATTTTTTTAGGCCTTTCGTAAAAGGAAGTAACAACGTTCCAACCATGGCAGCTATCAAAATACCTACTCCAATAATGCCAAAACCCATCCCTTCAAAGCCTCCTACTTTGAACAATCCGTATACGACGGTAAACACAGCAATTAAAAATGTTACAATCGGAGCCAAGTAGAACTTTCCTGTTTTTTTCATAGCTATTAAAGTAAAAAGGAAAATACATGCTCCTATAATGAAACCAATTGAACTTATCATTCCCAATTTCTTCACCCCCAATAGATTAATGTATTAATAGAAAATCGACATAAATGTATCTAAAAAAAATATAATCCCTAAATCAAAAAGAATTGAGAGTATAATCCATCTCTTGGTAAAAAAGGTCATTGTGAATACTGATAAAAAAATAGCTACTGGGAAATAGAACATGAAAGTGACACTTTTGATATATTCAATGGCCGCATCAGCAGACAATTCCCAGTTGTAAAAGTGAAAAGAAGAAAATATGATGTAAAATAATATGAGGGCTCTAATGGAAATAAACAACCATTTAAGGCCATGATTAAACTGAACTAATTTCTTTAATGGCTTTATTTCTACTTCCTCACTCCGTTCTAACATCGGATAACTTCCATCAGCTAATTCATTAAATAATTGCCTACACTCACTACAGTCTTGAGTATGTTCCAAAACCACATCTTTTGTTTCCTGTTCTAGCTCATCAAATACAGAGATTAACTCCCGCGAAAGAATATGAATCTTTTGGGAATCCTCCATCTTTTTCACCTCTTTCTAGCCATCTGTTTTCTCATCCTAAATATCTTGGACTTTAATGTAGGGATCGGTATATCCAAAAGTGTACTTATTTCTTGATAATCATAACCATAATGAAATTTAGCTAAAAAAATGGCCTTATCACTCGTTGATAAATAACCTAATGTACTTATAATTTGGGAATTTATTATTGCCTTTGATTCGGGTGTTTGATTATCAATTAATAAGCTTTCAATTACACTTTCATCATGAAACAGCGCTGGTTTTCTTTTTTTGTAATGATCGAGGAGTGTATTTTTGGCTGCCTTCACTAACCAGCTTTTCATATAAGTAACTTGTTGAACTCTTGATGGATCTGTTAAAATCTTCGCAAATAACTCTTGAATGATGTCATCGGCTACGTCATAACTTTTAGTTAATCCAATTAAAAAGTTCCGCAAATATGTGTAATGCTCCTCATAAATCTTTTCAATCACCTCAAATGGATTTTGATTTATCATTTTTATCCTCCGTAAGATATCGCGCACTAAAGAGACGATTCAAATTGGAAAAAGTTTTAATTTTTTTTGAATAGTAGTTAAACTTCCTAGTTTTATCGAAAGCCTTCTTTTTTTGAATAAAAGATGGATTAAAACGGATTCTTTTTCATCCAAGGTTAGTCTCACCATAGATAAAGGCCTCGATATTCGACACTTTTCTCAAAATGTTGAATATCGAGGCCTCACGATTAAAATGCAATATAGCTTAATGCAATCAGGAGTACCGTTTGTCTATAGTCTGAGCATTACCTTTCAATTATTATGAGAGGTAATGCTTTTTTGTTAAAGAGATTATTATTTTATTGGGCAAAAGCCACAAGCCATTAAACCGGGTATATCTTTAGAAAAACAACATGATTTTCGTACAGGAACGTTCACTAAATTAGTTGGACTTTGGCCTCCTGTATATTGTGCCCACCATGATTTGTTAGAGAAACGAGCCCACGTTTTAGGATCCTCTAAGGCCTCGATATCCTCCATTGCTTGGTCAGCTAAGCCGGGGTTAGACAACAAGATATGATAGTGCCAAAGTAGATAACCAAAGAAATTCTCCCAAATTGTCAGAGGGGAAATAGATGTTACTTTACGAAGCTGTTGAACAATAACATGCCCATCATATAGGATTTTCTCAATCACTGCCTGGCGTTCATCTTCATCGACATAACGCCAATCATTTGGGTTAACAAACATTGCGACTGTAAAGCTGTTGAATTCTTTTGCTGCATCAAAGCGAAGCTCGATTGGTTTACCGACCCACACTTCGTCATAGGCGGCAAGCATGTAAAGTTGCATAGCGAAAAACATACCGTAGCGGCGTGCGAAATGAGAAATAGCCGCTGCTTCCGTTGCTGCGTCTGTAATACCCATCATTAGGTTTAAAAAGTCTGGGTGGTAAAAGTCTTTATGTATATCAGCTAAAGTAAATAATGTTCGCTTTGGTTCTGTCGTATAAATGCTATAGGAATTCAATTGTCGAACTTGATCCATCGTTAATGCTGGCATTGTCATCACCTTTTCTTTCAATCGTCTGCTACTTCAATTATAGATTAATCATTTTTGCTTCACAAATGGAATGCAATATAGTAAAATAAATTAAACATATCTGAAAGGTTGGTTTTTGTTGTGCAGCCTTTGTATAGATTGTTTTCTACATTTCTAGCTAAGGGTGTAGTTATTGCAATAAAAAAAACTAAAATAATTTTCAGATTAGTGTTGACTTTTTAATTGATAATGATTATCATTATCGTATAAAGAATATTCCTCTTCTACAATACAGTGTAGAGAGGATGAACTTTAGCTACTTTTCTCCAGAAGTTTGCTAGTTCATGATAACGCTCCTAAAACCCCCCTCATTTTTTGGGAACGTAAAATCTTCTGACGACTCATCCATTGTGATTGAGTCGTTTTTTGTGTGCGCCTGGCATGCGCATGAACTATAGGGTGTAAGTCCCGAACCCCGAAGACAGAAGTAGAGGTTAGCCAAGAGCAAGGGTGTCC
>NZ_JBSSFD010000042.1:0-39784 GCF_054062295.1 Lysinibacillus sp. TE18511 | reverse complement strand
TTTGCGTTATTCATCTTAATTGAACCGCCGTATACGGAACCGTACGTACGGTGGTGTGAGAGGTCGGGAGTTAATCACTCCCTCCTACTCGATTTTTTAAATAAGAGGAGTAATTATTTTATGTTTCCTTCATCAAAATGAAGTTCTCAATGTGAAAGCTATTTGCTATAATCATCTCGTCTTAAAAAATTCTGAAAGTTGAAGTGGACGTGGGGAAATGAATCATGCACAGAGTGCAAGAGATAGCATTATGGAATATGTATACGTCGTTGTTGGAGCGGCAGTCATTGCCATTGGCTTCAATGTATTTTTACTGCCAAATCAAATAGCCTCAGGCGGTGTAAGCGGGATTAGTACAATTTTACACGGTTTATTTGGCTGGAATCCTGGTTATGTACAGTATGCATTTAATATTCCATTATTTATAGCAGGTGTATTATTACTTGGAAAAAAGTTTGGGATAAAATCATTTATTGGAACTGTGACATTACCGTTAATTGTATTACTAACACATAGTTGGGAGCCTTGGACCGATAATCCTTTACTTGGTGCGTTGTTTGGGGGAATTGTTGTCGGTTTAGGAATAGGACTTGTCTTTAAAGGGAATGCTTCTACAGGTGGCACTGATTTACTAGCGCAAATTATTACAAAGTTTACCGGAATTACTCTTGGTACAAGTGTACTATTGATTGATGGAATGATCGCGATTAGTGCAGCAATTGTTTTTGACTTAGAGAAAGGTTTGTATGCACTTATTGGACTTTATGTCACTACTAAAACAATCGATATTATTCAGCTCGGCTTTAGTCAATCCAAAATGGTTTATATTATTACGATGAAACAAGATGAGATACGTGATGCTATTTATGCCGAGATTAATCGTGGCGTGACAAAGTTACCTGCAATTGGAGGGTATACAGGGGAAGCACGACCAGTACTGATGGTTGTTGTTTACCAAACAGAGTTCACAAAGCTGAAACAACTCATTAAAAGCGTTGACCCATCAGCGTTTGTCATTGTTTCCGATGCTTATGAGGTATTAGGCAAAGGTTTCAAACGTGCATAATTTTGGTATAATGTCGGGGAAAGATATTTTTAACTAATGAGGAGGGGTACTAATGAAAAAGGCAATGTTAACATTAGTGTTCGGATCAGCAATCTTCCTAGCTGCTTGTGGTGGCGGAGATAAAACTGCAACTAAAGATGAAGGGAAAACTGCCGCTCCAGACGGTGAAACAATTGCTATGAAATCTTGTATTTCTTGCCACGGTGGCGAACTACAAGGTCAAGGTAATGCACCTGCACTTAAAGATGTAGGCTCTCGTTTATCAGAAACAGAAATTTTAGATGTTATTGAAAATGGTAAAAATGGTATGCCTCCAAATGTTGTTAAAGGTGAGGATGCAGAAGCAGTTGCCAAATGGTTAGCTTCTCAAAAATAAAACATAAAAAACTAGCGGATTTGGAGAACCGCTAGTTTTTTATGTTTTGTGGTGTAATTTTCAGCTAACAGACAAGAGAGTAAATACATTTCTTTTATTCCTAGACATGCTAAAATAAAGTGATACTGCAATCAGTGAAGCTGATTGCTAGTTGAACCAATCGGGCTAGTTAATCGCCAGATGAATGGGGGCTACTAATATTGGTCGTAGTATTAACAAGAGACGTAATGGAGAAATTTAAATTAGAGCTATTAGCTGGTGAGGAAGGAATAGGAAGAACGATTGTCACGAGTGATATTTCAAGACCAGGACTTGAAATGGCCGGGTATTTTACACATTATCCTGCGAATCGAGTACAATTGCTTGGGAAAACAGAACTTTCATTTTTTGAAATGTTACCTGCAGATGTGAAATTGGAGCGTATGCGTTTACTGTGTTCGCAGGATACGCCAGCTATAATTATTTCTCGTGATTTAGAGATACCTGAGGAGCTTTTACAGGCTTCTAATGAAAAGCACGTCCCTGTATTTAAAACACATATGACAACAACGAAGTTTTCAAGTAGGCTGACTAACTATTTAGAAGGTTGTTTAGCACCAATGACTGCTGCTCATGGAGTTTTAGTCGATGTCTATGGCATTGGTGTACTGATCATCGGGAAAAGTGGTGTAGGGAAAAGTGAAACAGCACTTGAACTTGTAAAGAAAGGGCACCGATTAGTAGCTGATGATTGCGTGGAAATTCGTCAGGAATCAGAGAATTTCTTAATCGGAAGTCCACCACCTCTTTTAGAACACTTACTTGAAATTAGAGGTATTGGCATAATTGATATTATGACGCTGTTTGGAGCAAGCGCGGTGCGACCGTACAAACGAATTACGTTAATCATCGAACTGGAAATTTGGGATCCAGAAAAGGTATATGATCGTTTAGGTCTAGAGGAAGAGAAAATGAAAATCATTGATACGGAATTAACGAAGTTAACAATTCCTGTAAGACCTGGGCGCAATGTATCTGTTATTATTGAAGTAGCTGCCATGAATTACCGTTTGAAAAAGATGGGTGTTAATGCAGCGGAGGAGTTTTCTAGACGTTTAGATGAGGTTATTACTTCAACAGATGAATTAGATGATTAATGGTTTATTAATAAGATACAATGACCTAGTAATAGAAGAATGTTGAGAGGAGCATAAGATGGACTTATTACTATTACAAATTGATCCGATTGCTTTCAATTTAGGACCTATCCCTGTTCATTGGTATGGGTTGCTAATCGTATCGGGTATTATTTTAGCTTATTTTGTAGGACAAAGAGAGGCTATGAAGCGGGGATTGCCGGAGGAGTTTCTGGCGGATTTATTACTATGGGCCGTTCCTATTTCCATAGTATGCGCACGCATTTACTATGTAACGATGCGTTGGGATTATTATGGTCAGAATCCAGAGAAAATTATTGAGATTTGGAATGGTGGTATCGCGATCCACGGGGCTCTTATTGGGGCATTTATAACAGCTTACATATTCACTCGTAAAAGAAATATAAGCTTTTTAAAAGTAGCGGATATTGCGGCACCAAGTATATTGATTGGCCAAATAATTGGTCGATGGGGAAATTTTATGAACCAAGAGGCTTATGGTGGTCCGGTGTCACGTGAATTTTTAGAAAATCTGAGGCTGCCTGATTGGATTATTAATCAAATGTATGTTGAAGAATTAGGAACATATGTACATCCTACGTTCTTATATGAATCCGTATGGAATTTCATTGGGCTAATCATTTTACTAGTATTACGCAAAGTAAATTTAAATCGTGGGGAAATATTCTTTGGCTATATCATTTGGTATTCATTCGGTCGATTCTATATAGAAGGCATGCGTACAGATAGCCTATATTTAGTAGGAGATTTACGCTCAGCTCAGGTTGTTTCAATAATTGGTATTGTAGTGGGTCTTGTGGCGATTATTTACCGACGTATAACAGTAAAACCTGCAGTGAAGTATTTAGATGATTAATAAGGGGTGCAAGGACAATGGCTGTAAAGGCATTACTATTTGACTTTGATGGTACATTACTCAATACAAATGATTTAATCATTCAAACATTTATGCATGTTTTAAACGAGCGATTTCCCGGGCAATATTCGCCAAAAGATTGCCTAAAATTCCTTGGGCCGTCCTTGAAACAGACAATGAGTGACATTGCTCCTGGTGAAGAGGATGCAATGATTGCTAAATATCGCGAATATAATGAAATACATCACGATGAGCTTGTCACTCAATATCCTGATGTTGTATCAACTTTAGAGCAATTAAAGGCTATGGGTATCAAGTTAGCGATTGTGTCTACAAAGCGTAATGGGATGATTGACCGTGGACTTAAGGTGCTCGGTGCAAATCATTTATTTGATGTCCGTATTGGTACGGATGATGTGAAAAATGTAAAGCCTGATCCAGAACCAGTTTTGCTTGCCCTTGAACGCCTTGGTGTAAATAAGAAAGAAGCCATTATGATTGGTGACAATTCTCATGATATTGAGGCAGGACACAATGCTGGAATTAGAGCGGCTGGTGTCGCATGGGCTTTTAAAGGTGAGGAATACTTACAGCAGTTCAAGCCGGAATATATGTTGCATCATATGACGGATTTATTTGAAATTGTGAAAGAGGGTTAGTAAATGGCACGTAAAACAGAACGCTACCGTGTCGAAGGAGCAAACTCGCTTTGGAATATTTATGATACGGTGTCCTTTTGGAAGGTGATGAAGTGTTTTATTGTCATTCAAATTGGACGCTTCACACCTTTTTTACGTGTGAAAAACTGGTTGTATCGAACTTTTTTAAAGATGGAGATTGGTGAAAAAACTTCATTAGCTTTAATGGTAATGCCAGATACAATGTTTCCAGAACGAATTCACATCGGTGACAATACCGTTATAGGCTTCAGTACAACTATTTTGGCGCATGAGTATTTAATAGAGGAGTATCGTCTGGGAGATGTTTATATTGGCAATGAAGTAATGGTTGGTGCCAATTCAACGATACTACCAGGTGTTACGATAGGTGACGGTGCGATTGTTTCGGCTGCAACCCTTGTCCATAAGGATGTGCCAGCTGGCTGTCTTGCAGGCGGTAACCCTATGCAAATTATTTATACAGCTGAACAAATGGCGGACCGTAAACGTAATGAAGTAGTGCAATGGTGCATGCCCAAAAAATAATAAGATCTACACTGTGCATGCTTACTGTGCACAGTGTTTTTTTGTGTTGAAAATACTATTGTAACAATGGGTTGATTTCCGTTCCGACTGGGCGCTTTGTTGCTGTCGCTTCGCTTTCGCACAGATAAAACATTTGCCGCTGCCGCTTCGCTTTCGCGCAGACAAAATCCAGTTGTTGCTGCCGCTTCGCTTTCGCACAGATAAAACAGTTGTTGCTGCCGCTTCGCTTTCGCACAGACAAAATCCAGTTGTTGCTGCCGCTTCGCTTTCGCACAGATAAAACAGTTGTTGCTGCCGCTTCGCTTTCGCACAGATAAAACAGTTGTTGCTGCCGCTTCGCTTTCGCACAGATAAAACATTTGTTGCTGCCGCTACTCTTTCGCACAGGAAACCTCCGCTTCGCTGCGCTCCAGGGTCTCGGGCCAACAGATGTTTTTTGCGCGAAAGCGTAGTGCTAACGTAGCGGCAGCAGCACGATGTTGGTCACGAGGGCGTTATCACTGGACGTGATGCTCTTAGCCTTCGTTCTTCTATCGCTTTATCCCCAAGGAGTCGCCCAGTCTCCACTCCAATCAACTGATTCACATGACATACGTTTTAACAAAATGACACCCAACTTTTTAGTTTTATCGACTAACTTTCACGTTTTATCACCCAACTTTTGAGTTTTATCGACTAACTTTCACGTTTTATCACCCAACTTCTGAATTTTATCGACATCCACCTTCCAAAGAGCAAAAAAAGATTTACATAGTTTTTTGTCTAAAGGTTTACAAGTTTAAGGAGAGAAAAACTTGCTATGCCGAATAAAGTTTCAATTTATCTATTTTCGAGTATAATTAACAGAATAATCAGTAATGAAATTATTCGACAATTCATAGAGAGTTGCATTGACGGAAAGGGAGAAATAAGTTAGAATTCTTTCATAATCTAATTCTCTAATACTCTAGTGAATTAAAGCGAAACGTGAGGAAGTGTCAAAATGTCGTCGATTAAAATGTTTGAGAAACCACTTGGAATGCGCGATACATTTCCGCAAATATACGAAAAGATAGAGGCTGTAAGAAATACGGGGCGAGACTTTTTATGCAGCAGGGGCTATGAATTTATTAAGACACCTGCAGTAGAGTATTTTGATACAGTCGGTAAAGCATCAGCAATAGCCGATGCGCATTTATTTAAGTTAGTAGATAGCCAAGGAAACACGTTAGTACTACGACCTGATATGACTACACCGATTGCTCGTGTAGCAACATCAAAATTATTAAAAGAGATGATTCCATTACGCCTTGCTTATTTTGCTAGTGTCTTTCGTGCACAAGAGGCAGAAGGTGGGCGTCCAGCAGAATTTGATCAGATGGGGATCGAGTTAATTGGAGACAATTCTGTGTTTGCTGATGCTGAGGTTATTGTGGCGGCAATGGAGCTATTACAGCAATTTGGATTAGCAAAATTTAAAGTTACTATCGGCCATGCAGGGATATTAAATTGTATTTTACAAGACTATACAGAAAGCATTGAACAACAAAATATACTTCGGATACTTCTAGTGCAACGCAATTATGTGGGGTTTGAAGAAGCAGTGGCATCATTTGATTTACCTAAAACAAAATCGGATGCATTACTACAATTTATTGAAGAAGCTATGAATTTAAAAGAAATCCAAGATATTGAAAAATATGTGCGGAAAAATGACGCATTAGAATATATGCAACAGCTCGCTAAACTACTTGAAATTGCAGATTTAGCGGATTATGTAGCCTTTGATTTTACACTTTCTAGTCATATGAGCTATTACACAGGAATGCTATTTGAAGTGTTTGCAACAGGCAGTGGTTTTCCATTAGGTAATGGCGGACGTTATGACGGATTACTTGAGGTGTTTGGCTCAAAAGTAGGCGCTACAGGATTTAGTATTCGCGTTGATCGCCTACTAGAAACGCTGGATGAGCAATCTGATGAACGACAAGAAGCGACAGTAGTGCTATTTGAGGAACAACAATTTGAAGCGGCTCTTGCAAAAGTACAGACGCTTCGAACTGCTGGTAAACAGGCTACCTTACAGTTAAGAAATAGCCTAGTTGATGAAGAAGCTTTTTTAGCACACTTTAAAGAAGTAGTTGTTGTGGGACAGGAGGACGTTGGCAGTGAATGAATTAACGATTGCTATGCCGAAGGGGCGTATTTTTGATGAGGCATACCAAATGCTGTTAGAAGCTGGCTTTAATTTACCAGAGGAAGTCGAAATGTCCCGTAAATTAATGCTTGAAATTCCAGAAGAGAAAATTCGTTTTATCTTAGCAAAGCCGATGGATGTTCCTGTTTATGTAGAGCACGGTGTGGCGGATATTGGTATCGCTGGAAAGGATGTTTTGTTAGAACAGCAACGACAAGTACATGAATTACTAGATTTAAAAATAAGTACATGTTATATCGCATCGGCAGGTTTACCTAATACTACGATGAATGAAATCGCCCCAAGAATAGCGACTAAATATCCTACTATCGCGATGAAATATTATAAGGGAATTGGGGAGCAAGTTGAAATTATTGAGCTAAATGGATCGATTGAACTGGCACCTATGATTGGCTTAGCAGACCGCATTGTCGATATTGTTTCAACAGGAAGGACGCTGAAGGAAAATGGTTTAGTGGAGTATGAATTTATTACGGATGTGTCATCCAGGTTAATTGCTAATCCAGTAAGCTATCGTATGAAGGGGGACCGCATTATCGACCTTGTGAAACGTTTAAAGAAATGTGTGAAATAAAACATGTTCACAGTCATCGATAATAGACAACTACATGTACCTAGAATTAAAGGAGATTAATCCTATGAAGATAACAAAGCTAGCAAAAGGTATTTCCTTAAAACGACCACTTGAAGGTGGCAATGAAGAACAGTTAAAGGTTGTACGTCAAGTATTAGCAGATGTTCGTGCACAAGGTGACACAGCCATACGTTTTTATACAGAAAAATGGGATGGCTTTGCACCTGATCATTTACGGGTAACGAAGGATGAAATAGAAGAGGGCGCAAATTCTCTTGATCAACAGCTTTATGCTGATTTAACAGAGGCTGCACAAAATATTCGCTTTTATCATGAGCAGCAGAAGCGTTCAGGTTATCGCTTAGAGTTAAAAGATGGGTCGTGGCTTGGGCAACGAATTACTGCTCTTGATGCTGTAGGACTTTATGTTCCTGGCGGTACAGCAGCGTATCCATCGTCAGTTTTGATGAACGTTATTCCTGCACAAGTTGCTGGTGTCAAACGCATTGTTATTACGTCTCCAGCAGGTCGCGATGGAAAATTACCTTCAGGTGTACTTGCTGCGGCGCATATTTTAGGGGTAGAGGAAATATATAAAATCGGTGGAGCTCAGGCGATTGCGGCTCTAGCTTATGGTACAGAAACGATTTCTCCTGTTGATAAAATTACAGGTCCAGGAAATATTTTTGTAGCATTAGCAAAACGTGAGGTATTTGGTGAGGTAGCGATTGATATGATTGCAGGTCCAAGTGAAATTGCCGTGTTAGCAGACGACACAGCATTTGCTGATGAAATTGCAGCTGATCTTTTATCACAGGCTGAGCATGATAAATTGGCTTGTGCCATATTGGTGACGACTTCTGAGCAGTTGGCTAAAAAAGTGGCTGAAGAAGTAGAGAAGCAGCTAATCACCTTACCGCGTGAAGAGGTAGCGCGTGCATCTATTGAAAACTTTGGTGCCATTTATGTGGCTGAAACGTTGGCAGATGCCGTAGATGCCATTAATTCGCTAGCTCCTGAGCATTTAGAAATTGTGACAAAAAATGCTGAGGCTGTAGCGGAACAAGTACGACATACAGGTGGTATTTTCATCGGCCGTTATAGCTCTGAACCAGTTGGTGATTACTTTGCAGGGACAAATCATGTGCTACCAACGAATAGCACTGCACGCTTTGCAAGTGGATTAAACGTCGATGATTTTGTGAAAAAATCGAGCGTCGTCTTTTATAGTGAAAAAACTTGGGCAGAAAATGCACCGAAAATTGCACGTCTAGCACGTATGGAAGGCTTAGAGGGCCATGCTCGTGCAGTCGAATCACGTGGATGGGAAAAGGAGTAGCACAATGACCGAAAAGAAACGATATGCAAAAGTTGAACGTACAACAAATGAAACACAAATTTCAGTAGCTATCGAGTTAGATGGTGAAGGAAAGGCGGATATTAAAACGGGTGTTGGCTTTATGGATCACATGCTAGATCTATTCATCAAACATGGTCTTTTTAATGGGACGATACAAGCAAATGGTGATACATATATAGACGATCATCATACAACAGAAGACCTCGGAATTGTATTAGGTCAAGCGATTCGTGAAGCACTCGGTGATAAAAAAGGAATCAAGCGCTACGGTACAGCATTTGTGCCAATGGATGATGCACTTGCACAAGTAGTAGTAGATTGCTCAAATCGTCCGCATTTAGAATATCGTGTACCACAGTTAAAGGAGAAAGTTGGTAACTTCGATACTGAATTAGTACATGAATTTTTGTGGAAGTTTGCGCTTGAGGCTCGGATGAATGTTCATGTCATTGTGCCTTATGGACATAATACACATCATATCATTGAAGCTATTTTTAAGGCGTTAGCACGTGCTATTGACGCAGCAGTAGAAATTGATCCACGTGTTAAAGGTGTACCGTCGACTAAGGGGCTGTTAACGTGAAAATAGGTGTTATTGATTATGGAATGGGGAATTTATTTAGTGTTGAGCAGGCATTAAAACGACTTGGTTGTGAGGTTATTGTCACGGCTGACGAAAAAATGCTAGACACAACGGATGCACTGTTGCTTCCTGGTGTTGGGGCATTTCCAGATGCCATCAAACGTTTAACTGAAACGAATTTAGATCGATATTTGCACAAGGTGAAAGCTGAAAATCGACCACTTCTCGGAATTTGCTTAGGCATGCAATTATTATTTGAGCAAAGTGAAGAGGTGTCACCAACGAATGGTTTGGGCTTTTTCAAAGGAAGCATTAAACGATTTAGTGGAGACAACGCTGGACAGGCGTATCGCGTACCGCATATGGGGTGGAATGAGCTCGTAGTGGCAAAGCGTCCTTCATGGTTAAAGGGTGAAGGATCGGCAAAGCATGTGTATTTTGTTCACTCATTTTATGCAGCAAATCTAGATGAAACAGAGCTTGTTGCTTATGCGGATTATCATGGTATTAAGGTTCCAGGTATAGTTGTAAATGGTTCTATCACTGGAATGCAGTTTCATCCCGAAAAATCAGGTGAACTAGGAGTATATTTATTGGAGCAATGGTTGAAGGGGGTGGCTTCATGTTAACGAAGCGCATTATTCCATGTCTTGATGTGAAAGAGGGGCGAGTTGTAAAAGGTGTACAGTTTGTGTCATTACGTGATGCGGGTGACCCAGTAGAGCTGGCCAAGTTTTACGATGAGCAAGGGGCAGATGAGCTTGTGTTTCTTGATATTTCGGCATCACATGAAGGACGGGAAACAATGGTTGATGTAGTGCGGCAAACCGCGGCGACATTAGCAATTCCATTTACAGTAGGTGGTGGAATTCGTACATTAGACGATATGAAACGCATTTTACGTGCAGGTGCCGATAAAGTATCAGTGAATACTTCTGCTTTAGAGCGACCAGAGCTTATTAAAGAAGGTTCTGACTTTTTTGGCGCACAGTGTATTGTTGTAGCTATTGATGCGCGCTATAGTGAGGAAGACGGCACATGGATGGTTTATACGCATGGTGGCCGGAACAAGACAAATTGGCAGGCAACTGAATGGGCTAAGGAAGCGGTTCGTTTAGGTGCTGGGGAAATATTATTAACGAGTATGAATCAGGACGGTGAAAAATCAGGTTTTGATTTAGCATTAACAAAAGCCGTGAGAGAGGCTGTGACAGTTCCTGTTATTGCAAGTGGCGGTGCAGGAAATGCCGAACATTTTTACGAGGTATTAGCTGAAGAAATCGATGCAGATGCAGCACTTGCCGCATCCATCTTCCATTATAAAGAAACGAGCGTAGCGCAAGTAAAAGAATACTTACGTGAAAAAGGAGTGGCAGTAAGATGATTGACAGCATTAAATTTGATGATAAGGGTCTTGTCACTGCGGTTGTACAAGATGCGAATACAAAAGAGGTTTTAACTGTAGCATATATGAATAAAGAATCCTTGGAGAAAACACTTGAATCGGGAGAAACATGGTTCTTCTCACGTTCACGTCAAGAGCTTTGGCATAAAGGGGCAACAAGTGGTCATACACAAAAAGTTGTGTCGATCAAAGCGGACTGTGACGGTGACGCATTAGTCGTAGAAGTAATTCCTGCTGGCCCGGCTTGCCATAACGGAACAACTTCTTGTTTTACAGAGATTATTCAGCAAAATGCCAAGGTCGGATCTGTTGAGATTATTTCTAAACTTGTAAATGTCATTGAAAAGCGTGAACAAGAAATGCCTGAAGGCGCGTATACTACATATTTATTCGATAAAGGAATCGATAAAATTTGTAAAAAAGTCGGCGAAGAAGCAACAGAGGTTGTGATCGGTGCGAAAAATCGTGATGCAGAAGAGGTAAAATGGGAGGCTGCCGATTTAATTTATCACCTACTAGTGTTACTACAAGAGCAAAAAGTAAGTGTTTATGACGTGTTACAAGTGTTAGAAAAACGTCATGAAGAGAAATAACGGCATATCGCTTATTGTATGCTATAATAGAAGTTACTGTGTAAAGGAACGTGTGAAACGTTCCTTATTTCTTGTTTCGGAGGAAATATTTTGGAAAAGAAACGTCAAAAAGAGAATCAAACGAATATAGTGTCGTTCATTCCAACAGGCGACTATTATTATAAAAAATCCGTTCAAGCAATGAATAGCGGACAAATGAATAAAGCATATAAATATTTACAGCGAGCAGTTGATTTAAGTCCTGATGATCCAATGATTTTATTGCAATTAGCGATTATTGAGTTAGAGGGTCAACGTTTCGAGGAAGCGTATGATCTTCTTCGTCACGCTTATGAGATAGATCCAGATAATCCAGAAATTATTTTTTACATGGCAGAGGTATCTGGATGTGTTGGTATTATACAAGATGCTAAACGCTTTGCAGAGCAATATTTACAAATAGAGCCAGAGGGTGCCTATGCAGTTGAAGCGGCGGAAATATTAGAGTTTGTTGCTTTTGAGCAAGATGAATTTGAGGAGCTTGAAGGTTCTGGTGAAGATTTATATCGTCAGGAACAGGCGAGACGCTGTATGGAAAAGGGAGATTTCCCTGAAGCTATTACTATTCTTGAAGATTTAATTGAAGGTAGCCCAGATTTTTGGTCGGCCTATAACAACCTAGCTCTTGCTTATTTTTATGTAGGGGAAGCAGAACAGGCGAAGGCTCTTCTAAACAAGGTATTACGTGAAAATAAGGGGAATTTACATGCACTTTGTAATTTAACTGTTATTGCGTATTATGAAAAAAATGAAGAGGATTTAAAGGATCTTTTAGAAGTACTTGTGAAAATTCAGCCATACACATGGGAACATCGGTACAAACTGGGTGCAACATTAGCGCTTGTTGGACAGTATGATTTAGCATTTAAATGGTTACGCAGCATGCAAAAACGAGGCTATGTTGGAGATGCTGGCTTTTACTTTTGGTTATCACACGCAGCGTATTTTTCTAAACATGAAGAAATTTCAAAGAGTGCATGGGAGCAGCTACTTGAGCTAGATCCAGATAAAGAAGGCTTTGAACCTTGGCGCCAAGAGGAAAATGTATATGCGCTTGATGCATTAGAGCATGATCGAGACTACATTGTGGATAAACTAGAGAGCAGTTATGTAAGTGAGCGCATTTTTGGGTTATTTTTACTTAGCTGTACAGCACATAAACAAGAAATTATTGCGCATCCAAAATGGATAGACGTTGAAAAATTCGATACATTTGAAAAATTATTCTTGGCGTACTCTCTTGGCCATGAGTTTGATATGAAAAATAAAGTGGAGGCTAGCTTTTTACGCGCAGTAAGTGTACCAGAAATTTTACTAGAACAGTATGGCAAACTGACGACACTTATTGCACCTATGTTCCAAATGTGGTTTGTACTGTGTGAACAAGCACTGATTAACAATTATCGTTTTACCAATCCAGCAGCTATTGCAGGAGCAAATGATTATTTATTTCGTTCTTCCCGAATGCTCAAGGTTACAAAAAAAGAGATCGCTGAGCAATACGGGGTATCAGTGTCAACTTTATCGAAGTACATTGATGAAATTTTAAAATTTTTACCAGACACGCATAAGTAGACTGTGAGCAACATAGTTGAATAACTTTTTACTTTCACATACGATGAAGTTATCATAAAAAAACATTTGTTTTAGGGGGAAGTTTTATGTCAGAAGAAAAAATCTATGATGTTGTAATAATTGGTGCAGGTCCTGCTGGTATGACTGCAGCTGTTTATACGTCGCGTGCCAACCTTTCAACTTTAATGATTGAACGTGGTATCCCTGGTGGACAAATGGCGAATACAGAAGAAGTAGAAAACTATCCAGGGTTTGATACAATTTTAGGGCCTGAACTTTCTACAAAAATGTTCGACCATGCAAAGAAATTCGGTGCTGAGTATGTGTATGGCGATGTGACTGAAATTATTGATGGTGAGGAATATAAAACAATAAAATCAGGTGCTAAAGAATACAAAACACGAGCAATTATTCTTTCTACAGGTGCGGAGTATAAAAAAATGGGCGTGCCGGGCGAAAAAGAACTTGGAGGTCGTGGTGTCAGCTATTGTGCAATATGTGATGGTGCATTCTTCAAGCAAAAAAATCTTGTTGTCGTAGGTGGCGGAGATTCTGCTGTTGAAGAAGGTGTTTACTTAACTCGCTTTGCGGACAAAGTAACAATTGTGCACCGTCGTGATAAATTACGTGCGCAAAAAATTCTTCAAGACCGTGCCTTTGCTAACGAAAAAATTGATTTCATTTGGAATGCAACAGTCAAAGAAATTAATGAGGCTGATGGTAAAGTTGGAAGTGTAACACTACAATCAACTGTAGATGGTACAGAATCTAATTTTGTTGCGGATGGCGTATTTGTATATATCGGTATGCTACCGTTAACTAAACCATTTGAGTCTCTAGGGATTTTAAATGAAGCTGGTTATATTTTGACAAATGATAATATGGAAACTACCGTACCAGGTATCTTCGCTGCAGGAGATGTGCGTGAAAAGTCACTTCGTCAAATCGTTACAGCGACAGGTGACGGAAGTATTGCAGCACAAGCAGTACAGCATTATGTGGAAAAATTATTAGAAAAAATTAATGCTTAAAGTGGATCAAGACTAAAATCTGTTTTTGATTGGCCCATCACCAAAAGTTGTGGATGACATTTGTTAAAACTTATGCCATATATAAGTCAGAACGGAAATCAACCCTACATAATGGTGATGACTCTCTTGATTAAAATTTAAGGAAAAATATACAATTTTAATACGGTTTTAATATTGTTGTAACTTGAATGACATATAAAAGGTGTAATATACAAAGTGTAATTAGCAATCCCCCTTTTAATTTGTTTAGTAGGTTGTTTCCACCAAATTAGGTGGAGCAACCTATTTTTGTTGTGATAAAAAATTTTGATTTTTTATTGCGCCGTTTCATATGTTTAAGTAGCGGTTAAAACATAGTTCCCGTAGATAGTAGTGAAGCTAAAATTGCCATGCACCTAAAGTTCTGAATGGAGGACAAACCTTGTTTGGTCTTGTTATAATAAAAGGTAGAATGCAAAAGTGATTAGAGGTGTGCCTATGCAAAGAATTGCAAATTTAATAGCCGTAAAAGACGGTCAAATATTATTACTTCAAAAGCCGAGACGCGGCTGGTACGTAGCTCCTGGCGGTAAAATGGAGTGTGGTGAGTCAATCTATGAGGCTGCTGTACGTGAGTTTCAAGAAGAAACAAATGTCACACCATTAAATGCTCATTTAAAGGGTGTTTATACGATGATTATTAAAGAAAATAATGAGATAGTTGATGAATGGATGCTTTATACATTTGTTGCAAAGGATGTAGAAGGTGTACCGTTTGTTGAAACTAGAGAGGGCAAACTTGCATGGCACCCAGTAGAGGATTTAAAACATTTGCCTATGGCTGAAGGTGATCGAACAAATTTACAATTTGCCATCTCACAATCAGGCATTCAGTACGGTACGTTTGAATATACGACTGATTTTGAATTACTTCATGAGAAAATACAAATATCAATAGAACAATAAAGGGGCTGCATGACAGTGGTGGTTGAAGACCGAAAAAATACACATGAATTGGTTATTATTACAGGAATGTCTGGCGCTGGAAAAACAGTAGCGATTCAAAGCTTTGAGGATTTAGGGTATTACTGTATTGATAATTTACCACCAGCGTTACTTACAACATTTTTAACCCTGCTCAGGGATTCGGGTAAAAATATTACACGTATTGCAGCTGTCATGGATATGCGTGGTGGCGACTTTTTTGATTCTCTTATTGGCGCACTCGACCATATTCTTAAAGAAGGCGATATTGTTGCACGAATTTTATTTTTAGATGCGGATGATGCAACTTTAGTTAGACGTTATAAGGAAACAAGGCGTGCACATCCATTGGCTGTAAATGGGTTACCGTTAGATGGCATTAAACAAGAACGGAAGCTTTTATCGGAAGTAAAGGGTCGCGCTAAATTTATCTATAATACATCTAACATGAAGCCAAAAGCGCTACGCGAAAAAATCGTTAAAGAATTTGCTAGTGATGCCGATAATATTTTCTCAGTAAATATCATGTCTTTTGGATTTAAACATGGTATGCCGATAGATGCAGACTTAGTGTTTGATGTTCGTTTTTTAAAAAATCCATACTATGTAGAAGAGTTACGCCATAAAACGGGTTTACAAACGGAGGTATCTTCTTATGTTCTGGCACTTGAAGATACGCAAACACTCATTCAAAAACTAACGGATCTGTTTGAATTTATGATTCCTCTCTATAGACAAGAGGGCAAATCACAACTTGTCATTGCTTTTGGTTGTACTGGAGGACAGCATCGTTCGGTGACATTAGCTGAATATTTCGGGGCATTTTTAGCCAATAAGGAAAATGCTGTTATTACACATCGTGACATCAATCGTAGAAAGGATTGAGTGAATGGGAAAGAAGCGAACAAAGCTTGTTGTAATAGGTGGTGGTACAGGGCTCTCTACTTTACTACGAGGGCTCAAGCACCACCCATTTGATATTACTGCAATTGTGACAGTAGCTGATGACGGTGGTTCTTCAGGACGCTTACGGGATGACTATGATATTCCACCACCTGGTGATGTTCGTAATGTTATCGCGGCGTTATCGGATGTTGAGCCACTTGTAGAGCAAATGTTTCAATATCGATTTTCAGCATCAGAAGATTTACGTGGACATTCATTAGGGAATTTAATGTTGACTGCTTTAACGGAAATTACTGGAGATTTTAACCATGCTATTAGTGAAATGGGAAAGGTTTTAAAGGTCCATGGTCGCGTCTTACCAGCAGCCAACAAAAAGATAAATTTACATGCAGAGCTAGAGGACGGTTCAATAATTGAAGGTGAATCTAAAATTCCAATGGCTAAAAAACGATTGAGTCGTGTTTTTTTAGTGCCTGAAAACGTGCAACCGTTACCAGAGGCTATTCGAGCAATCAATCGTGCTGACTATATTTTAATTGGTCCGGGAAGTTTATATACAAGTATTATTCCAAACCTTCTTGTAAAAGGAATTGGTGAAGCCGTTATCAAGGCTAAAGGAAGAAAAATATACGTTTGTAATTTAATGACTCAAAAAGGTGAAACGATTTCCTATACAGCAGGTGACCATGTGCAAGCTTTATACAAACATGTTGGAGATTCCTTTATTGATTCTATTTTAGTAAATGATGTAAAACTACCTCATCCTGTAGAAGAACTTTATAAGGAAGAATGTGCGGAGCCAGTAACATTTGACGTTGCAAAGCTTGAAAGTATGGGATTAGAGGTTATTAAACGAGATATTGCCACGATTCGCTCAGATGGGACGGTTCGTCATAATGCAGCAAACGTTGCAAAATGGCTTGTAGATTACGCAAATATCTATAAGAAAAATGTAAGTGAACCAATTATAGAATCATAAAGCGCTATTTGTATATGATAAGATGGACATATACATAGAACTAAAGGTTGGTAGGAAAGGGGGGCTTGATATGTCTTTTGCTTCTGAAACTAAAAAGGAATTAACCCAAGTAGAAGCAGACAATCATTGTATGAAAGCAGAAGTATCTGCCCTAATTCGTATGAATGGTTCATTATCCTTTGCTAATAAACAGTTAAGCTTAGACGTACAAACGGAAAACGCTGCAATCGCAAGAAGACTTTATACGATTATGAAAAAGCTGTATCCATATAATGTAGAGTTACTTGTTCGAAAAAAAATGCGTTTGAAAAAAAATAACGTATACATTTGCCGTGTAAGAGAAGGTGCGCGTGAGCTACTAATCGATTTAGAAATCATCTCAGACGATTTTCAATTTAATCATACTATTTCTCGAGAGCTCATAAAAAAGGGTGGCCAAAAAAGAGCGTATTTACGAGGCGCATTTTTAGCAGGTGGTTCTGTCAATAATCCAGAAACATCAGCCTACCATTTAGAAATTTATTCATTATATAAAGAGCATGGCGAGGCTTTAATGGATTTGATGAATGAATTTGAGCTAAATGCAAAGACAATTGAACGAAAAAAAGGCTTTGTAACCTATTTAAAGGAAGCGGAAAAAATTTCTGATTTTCTTAATATTGTAGGTGCTCATCAAGCTATGATGAAATTTGAAGACGTTCGCATATTGCGAGATATGCGGAATAGTGTTAATCGCATTGTTAACTGTGAAACAGCAAACTTAAATAAAACAATAGGTGCAGCATTACGACAGGTAGAGAATATTCGTTTTATTGAAAATTCGATAGGCCTAGATCAATTGCCTGAAAAGCTTCGTGAAATTGCACGATTACGAGTAGAATATCAAGATGTAACCCTAAAAGAACTTGGTGAGATGGTATCAAGTGGAACGGTTAGTAAATCAGGTGTCAATCATCGATTAAGGAAAATCGATGAAATTGCCGATGCATTAAGACGTGGTGAAAAAATTGATAGTTAAATTTTCATACTTTTCAGGTATGAATGTCATGTGTAATCGCGTATTGTTCTTTTGCTAGTAAGTGAGGTAAGATAAAACTAATAAAATGAACGGTAGTAAAGGGGAGTTTTAAGAATGACCGAGAGAAGAGTCCATGTAAAATTAAAATTAGGACTACAAGCTAGACAAGCGGCGCTATTCGTACAAGAGGCAAATCGTTTTAGCGCAGATATCTTTCTTGAGAAAGAAGAGAAAAAAGTAAATGCTAAATCCATTATGGGTGTAATGAGTTTAGCTATTGCCAAAGGAACAGAGGTTGTCCTTAGTAGTGATGGTAACGATGCTGAGCAAGCGGTTACAGCATTGGCAGCACTAATCGAAGAAGAAGATTAAAAAACCTATAATGCGAAAACTGTCCAAGCAGTAAAACTTACATGCTGGGCAGTTTTTTTGCGTTTTTGCAACGCAGAACAAATAAGTCCTGAAAGAAGAGCCAAAATGATGGAAAGTAAGGATAGGTCGACGGAAAGAAAGGCTGAAACGACGGAAAGAAAAGACCGCGACGGAAAGAAGAGCTGGAGCGACGGAAGGAAAGGTCGAAGAGACGGAAAGAAAAAACCGCGACGGAAAGAAAGGCTGAAGCGACGGAAAGAAGAGCCGAAGCGACGGAAAGAAAAGTCAAATATAGGGTAGAACCATCAGAATGGTGGATAGAACCGCCAAAGTCGTGGATAGAACCGCCAAAATCATGGATAGAACCGCCAAAGTGATGGATCACCCCTTCAAACCATACATACATGGATGTCGAATAAAAAAAGACATCTCAGAAATAATCTGGGATGCCTTTGATTTTTTTATTTGCGTTCCATAATTTGATCGATTAAGCCGTATTCTTTTGCACGTTCAGCAGTCATGAAGTTATCGCGATCTGTATCTCTTGAAATTACTTCAAGCGGTTGACCAGTGCGTTCTGATAAAATGCCATTTAATTTTTCGCGTAAGAATAAAATACGTTTTGCAGCGATTTCAATCTCAGTTGCTTGACCTTGTGCACCACCAAGAGGTTGGTGAATCATTACTTCGGCATTTGGTAATGCGAAGCGTTTACCAGGTTCACCAGCAGCAAGTAGGAAAGCACCCATAGATGCTGCCATACCAATACAAATTGTTTGTACTTGTGGCTTGATAATTTGCATTGTGTCATAAATTGCCATACCAGCAGTGATTGATCCGCCTGGTGAGTTGATGTAAAGAAAGATATCTTTATCTGGATCTTCTGCTTGTAGGAATAGAAGCTGAGCAACAATTGAGTTAGCTACATTGTCGTCAATCGCGCTTCCTAATAAAATAATACGGTCTTTTAGTAGTCGTGAATAGATGTCATAAGCACGTTCACCACGACTTGTTTGTTCAATAACTGTAGGAATTAAATTCATGTTAAATCCTCCTTAAAAAACTAAATTCGAATACTTTTGCTGATAACATTCATTGTGTATCAGCCGTATCCTTATCATACACATTATAGTCAGGGAAGGTCAAATATTAAACCTGCTAAAGTGAAATTAAATAAATAGCCAATACTGAAAACTGTTCATGACTAAAACAGTATGGTTGATGTAGCGAAGTGTAAGCGCCAAGAAGGCCTAGGTCACGCCAAGGAAAGCCTTCTCCTGTAGTGAAATGGATAGTCAAGTACATATTTTGATGAAGACCCTAAAAAAAAATTAAAATCTTTTGCATTCTATAGTTGAATTATGAGCAATACGTTTGTATAATTGATAAGGTCATAAGTTAAAGTACAGTACACTATTTTGCAGGTATGCTTCAAATGAGGATTATCTACATCATGCTTTTTGGAAAGCCTTTGAGTGGGTACTTTTTTTTGTGTCTAATTGCCCTCGTGGTGTAATGGATAACACGTAAGATTCCGGTTCTTGCACTGGGGGTTCGATTCCCTCCGAGGGCGCCATTGAAACCTTTACAAACTCAATAGTACCAACGGTTTTCAATCATAGGGGATAACTACTAGGCATCGAACCTAGTTAATAATTCCCCAAAAATTGACCCTGTAAACATTCGTTATCAACTTCCAATTACCAATAGGAGTTGATTTTTTTTATGACGAAAAAAATAGGAATTTTACAAGTTGGAACAAACGTATCCAGTTCAATCAAAAAAACAGAAACGGCTAAGCTTGGTACGACTGCTTTAAGTGCAATGGAAATCATTAACCGACAAATGAAATTAAATGGCATTAGAAAAAGAACGATTGACGATTATAATTTGAATTTCACTCAATTTATTGAATTTAACGAATTGACCTATTTAGATCAAATTACAACTGACACCATTTACAATTGGTTGGATAGCATGAATGTGTCAGATGTGACAAAGAAAAATCGCCTCAAATGCCTCAAAGCCGTTTTAAGTAAATGCCTTGATAATGGTTGGTTCGAACACAAATTTTGGAATACCATTCAAATACGTATTGATAGAACGATAAAACATGGCGCAAAGGAAAACGATTTAAACATATTACTTTCATTGCTTGATACCTCTACATTTATTGGTTTACGTGACGCTGTAGCCGTTCTTACGTTGTATAGAACAGGTGTCCGAATCAACACGTTAGGACAAATCAAAGAAAATCATATCGACTTTGAAAATAAAACATTCAACCTCACAGGCGACATAATGAAGAATCATAAAATATTAAAATTGCCATTAGACGACCAGTTACTTGAATTGTATCGAATATTGATTGAACAAAACAAACAAGTGCGAAAGCATTGCAAAGAAAATAATGATTTTCTGTTTATAACTGTCAATGGACAGACTGTAATGGGTAAAGCAACTTCAAACAGCATTGCCAAACAATTGTACAAATATTCCAAAAGGTACAATCTGCCTAATATTAATGCACATAGCATTCGCCGAGCGTATGCAAAAGGTTTGCTTGATAAAGGTGCTTCGGTTGCGTTGATCTCGAAAGCACTTGGTCACAGCTCGCTAGATGTAACGACACAATATCTTGACCTTGAAGTTAATGAGGTGGCAGAAAATTTGCGTGATTATTTATAACATTAAAGCTTGGGCACTGTGCAATTGTAACAGTGCCTTTTACTTTTATATGCGTACTGAATAAACTCGTCAAGCTGACGCAACTTGCGATTCTGGTGATGTATTTAAAGTTGTGGTCGACTCACAACGATATAATCAATCAAATTGAAGCATATAACAATCCCAATTATGCAGATTGCTCAACACTGGGCACTACAAGTTCCTTTTCAAGTGCCTCAATGAATTGTTGTATTCCTTCGTTATCATCTGAAGTAGAATTTTCCAATTTAAAATCGTCTCCCAAATAATTTGCATAGATACTGATATACATATCGCCTTTTTCTGCTAGAACAAGTTCCTTCCTTATTTCAGCATGTTTGTTCAGCAATTCTTGGTGCAATTTTTCACCTTCGCTTATTTCAGTTGAGCTTTCTCAACTGATTCCACAGGTGTTTCTTCTTTTTTCTTCGTTGCATTTTTCTTGCGAGCTTTATAAGATTTCTTTTTCGCAAATTCAGTAGCGTCCACAACTGTTGACTCTTTTTCAGGATTAGCATTGATAGCATCAATCCCAGAATCAAGATCTTTCATTTCACCATAAACATCAATCTTTTTTACATCACTTTCGAGCACGAAAACAGTGCGACCATAAATGTCATGTTTCGTTTTGATTTTTGATTCTTTAATCGACTTTCTCATTTTATATGGTGACACATCAAATACCACCGCTAAGTCAGCTACGCTGTAATATACTTTTCCTTTAAAGATAACACGATTAATCATTTTCCTTACCTCCGATAATTTTTGTTTTTTTATTTTGTAATTAGGAGGATTTTATGTAATTGTCCGTTTTGCTATATTCGTAGGATAACACCAATTCTGAACGTTGTCTAGTATTTTGTACGAAAAAATGCTTAAAACACGAACTATAAACAAATGTTAATGGTTTAATGTTCGGATTTTTCTTTAGAAAATATAAAATACATGTTATTTTAGTAGTGTCATATATAGACAAAATTAAACATGAATCGGAGAAAATCAACATGAAACAGATTATTTTATCGAACGGTGTAATAAAAACAATGACTTTTGAAGAGGTGCTTGAGCAGTTCAAACCAATGATGAACAAGGCAACTAATATCGCAATCAGTAAATTTGGCTGTTCAATTGACAAAGAAGATATGATTCAAGAAATGAAATTTGAAACGTGGAAGGCATACGAGGAATATAATGGAGCTAATGCTTTCTCAACATTTTTACATTACAAACTTAAAAAAGTAACTGGAAACACTGCTCAAAGAATCACTGCTCAGAAACGTACAAACGAAGGCATTGTCAGCATGGACGCAACAATTGGCGACAGCGAAAAAAATACGCTTCAAAATGTATTATCTTCAGATGATTTCACAAGTGAAAATATGATTGCTTCTGAAATGATGACATTTATTGAATCGAACATAACCGAACGTGAACAAAGTGAGCTAAAATCTGTGTTATATCCTAAAGAATATAATTCAACTCATTTGAGTAAAGAATTAGAAATTAGTCGCCAAGCTGCACATTTGAAAATTAAAAACCTAAAAACGAAGCTACGACAACTGTTGATCCAACACAATTTCGCATATGACTTATCCGCATAAATAAAAAGCGTCCCTTCAAGGACGCTTTTTATTACTTACACATATTATAAAGGTGACAAAGTGCTACCTACATCTCGACCAATTGCAGTGATTTTGTCTTTTGCTTGTTGACCCCATTTTCTACTTCCGTTATAACAAAAAACCCCTTGCAGCGCAAGAGGTAGTTTGGAGACTATTTTTATTTTTGTTTAATTACTTAATGTTGACATATTGAGTAGCAAAGCCTCCAGATGGGCTGTATGCGTTAGCAAATTGACCAGCATATGAACTGTCATCAACTTGGATAGATACTTTGTAGTAACCTCCAGCTTTTAACATAGATGTGCCAGATGAAGGGTATGCCCAACCTGATGAACTTGTCATTGTTGGAGCAGAGTTATGAACAACTACAGCGCCGTTCATATCAGTAATTTGCATTCTTACACCTACACCTGATACTGGAAGCCCTGTTTTTGCGTCAACAATTTTCAATGAACCGCTAAGTGTGTTACCAAGAGCAACATTACCTTCGTTAGTGAAACCCCAGCTTAAAGATTGATAATTTGTGTCTCCTGCGTAATAAGCTAATTGCTCGATTCCTGATGCTTGTTCGATTGCTGGTGATGATGCTGTCGGTTTAACTGGTTCTGCAGCTGATGCTGAACCTGTTCCCATAAGACCTGTGCCCATAATTGCTGCTGCCATTGCTAGTGCTGATAATTTCTTCATTTGTTTCCTCCTGTTTATGTCCATCGGACAATTGTTTTTGTATCTGACTGATACTTTACTAATATACAACTATTTCAAAATTTTGTAAACTTTAAGAGGAATTACAAAATAGGTATTATCGCAAACACATTATTAGCAGGCTCAATATTAGCATCAGGTTTCACAGTTGCTTCTTTTTCTTTTTTCTCATTAGGCGTTGTTTCAACATATCCCACGGCTGCTTTTTCTTTTTCAGGAACAGGTTTCTCCATTTGCTCGGTGAATTTGATATAACCAAAAATTCCACCAAAAATGCCCATTATTACAATGATGATGATAGCTGATTTTGTTTTTCTTTTCATATAATTAAACCCCGCTTATAGTTTGTTTTTATTCGCAATTATTAGGGTATTGTGTAATTAAGTTAATAATAACAAAATATTGAAATATGGTTCAATGAAAAACTATAGTACGAACACTGTTCGTAGAAGCTAAGGGAAACAAGTTTACA
Source organism: Lysinibacillus sp. TE18511 (assembly GCF_054062295.1). Lineage (NCBI taxonomy): Bacteria > Bacillati > Bacillota > Bacilli > Caryophanales > Bacillaceae > Lysinibacillus > Lysinibacillus sp. TE18511. Next base: position 16,024 of record NZ_JBSSFD010000042.1, on the reverse strand, counting down.
TCAAGTCAAAGGCACTAAATGGTACGCAGAAGTGCAAAAAGCGTAGTCAATAAAATGTCTATTTTATTTCTATGTGGTGGGAATTAACTACGACAATTTGTCGTAGTTGGTTCCCTTCCTTTTTTTTGTGGTTAAATAGTGTAGATGAGCGTTACTACAACTTTAGGCCATGTATCTTTTTCCTTGACTGTAGCAGTTGTGCTCACCAAGCGTTCCTATTTTTGAGATTGATTTCAGCTATGCACCAGTGGAATAGCCCAAAATTCATGTGGCGAATTTTGAAACTCTAATTGTCCCAACCATTTTTCTTTTTTAATTCTTCATACCATTTAGCATGTTCTGCCTTTCGTATTTCTGCTTGTTTAATCATTTCTTCCGTTTCAGGGTCTTTAGGAAAAGCAATGTAAACAAATGCTACAAATACACCAACCATCATGACAATAATACATAATGCTATTGTTAAAGTTTGCACGAAATCATTTTTTATGACTTTGATGAAAATAGCTTTCATCAGATGTAATTTTGTATCAATCGAGCAATTTCGGGAGGTATGGGCCCGATTATGTCTGCCACACTTGCTACGATTCCGTTTTTAACTAGCCCATTTAAAAAATCCCGCTTTTGTTGTGAAAAACTACCCCACCAGTCGTACAATTCTTCATCTGTAAGGCCTCTATTTTCTCCATTTGCGGGAAATCTCCGAGGTAGAAGTGCCTCACGTTTATTCAGCGTTTCCAATCCGTTTGCTATCCGAGTCAATTGATTAACGAATGCGTCTTCATAATTTTCCATTTGATTACCGCCTTCCATATTTTAGATAATTCAACGATAAGACGGCGTTATCAAATGTGCAAGATGCTATAAAAAAAACCACGCTCTAGACAAAAACACATCTTCTATTAAGTAACATATAGAAGGCGTAAAAATGTCTAGAGCGTGATTTAATATGTATATACTTATTATTATTATCAGTAGCTTTATTTATTATTATATAATCATTCATCACAATCATTTGCATTAGCGAATGGTTGCTTTAGCAACCTGAGCAAAGGGACAGCGATAGCTGTACCTTTAACAGTGATTAGTATAGTACGAACAGCTGTGCTGTGAGTACAGTATAGCTATAGTATGTGTGTATATATAGTATGTATATGTGTAGTATATATATGTTATATAGGCACTCCCAGTTACTAGGACTACCTGTGCTACAGCATACATGTATAGCATATAGTACATATATACATACTATATAGTACCTATATATATACTACTACTGTTAAAAGGTGATAGCTGAAGCTATCCCCTTTTGCTCAGCTTTCCCAGATGTGGGAAAGTCTTCGCTACTGTATATTTTTGTGAATTGACGTTAGCACTATTTACTATAGGTTATTTATAAAGGAATCAATTAGAAACCTTACTCCTGCAACGGATTGCTGTTTACGTTAGCACTCGTTTTTGTACAAATATTTTAACGCTCTAGACAAAAATAACCTTTCTATATGTTACTTAATAGAAAGGTGAAAAATGTCTAGAGCGTCAATCATTAAGCTATAGGATTTTCCTGTGATATGCCATAGGAAAATACTTGGCTGTTTTTATGTTTTCATACATATATGCTATGAGGCAATCTAACAAATAATTTCGGCACAATATAATGGAGTCATAGATATGAATATTGGGAGGTAGCAAGATGGCTAGAAAAAGAAAAAGCAATTTGCCGTTGAAAAGAATATTTAGACTAAGCGTGGTAAATTATTTGAAGGAACTGGGGATAGTTCATTATCAAAAAATTTCAGATGACAATAACGCTAAAAGGGAAATTTACCTTTTCATTAAAAACGATGAATTGAAAAACGCATTAAACAAATATAATATAAGCTCGCTGAAATTATCGGCTCGTAGCTGCGCTCAAGGAGAAAATGAATATGGAAACAATCACAGGAAAGTACACGCTAAAAGAATTAGCTGAAATTAAAGGAATTAAACTACCAACGTTCCGAAAATACAAGGAGCGACACATTGCTGAGTTAGAACAATATCATAATGTAACGATTCACTAGCGTCGCATTAAAATAATTCAACGTATTTTAAAAAACTGAATTTTCTGCAATGTTATCCGTGCATAAAAAAAGCCTTTATAATGGTTGGGTGGTAGTAAACCATCCAAATCCAAAATAAAGGACATAAGCATGGATAAGTTTACACGAAAAACTTCATTTGAACAATGGTTTTCACCTATTTCTTCTACACAAATGGAGAAATTAGTTGAAATTCATCAATTAAATTACTATACAAAGAAGCTTCACATCGCTTCATTCTTGAAATTATTACTGTTTGCGCAACTGAATGAAACCGAAAGTCTACGTGCAATTAGTGACACGCTGTTATCAGACGACTTACAAAAAGCAACGTATTTAGAGTCCATCAGCTTTTCGCAGTTAGGTCGGCGATTAAACCAAGTGCCAACTGAGTTTTTCCAACAAATTTTTCTAGACTTAGTCGGGCAAATTCATGAGAAAATGCATTTTGAGCAGCGCCGAAAAACCACAACACCACTAAAAATCATTGATTCTAGCACATTGCCATTGAACTTAAACAACCATAGATGGGCTGAATTCCGTAAAACAAAATCAGGTGTGAAGTTACATTTGCGCCTTGTTTACCTAGAAAAAGGTTGTTCGTACCCTGATAAAGCGGTGCTGACGAATGCGAAAGAACATGATCGTGGTCAGCTTGAAATTCTCGTTGATGACAAGGAGTGCATGTACGTGTTTGACCGAGGCTACTTAGATTATGAGCGCTTTGACCGCATGACAGATGACGGACTTTTCTTTGTCTCACGCTTACGAAAAAACGCCGTAACACGTGTGATTGAATCATTTAAAGTACCTGAACAGTCATCGGTGTTATCGGATGAAATGATTCTGATTGGCAACACGCAAAATCGTGCTGAAAATGTATTTCGCCGTATCGAAGTACTAGATCCAAACGGTAAAGAGCTACATCTGATGACGAATCGTTTTGATTTAAGCGCAGATGAAGTCGCTGAACTGTATAAGTCACGCTGGGCAATCTAACTGTTTTTCAAGTGGATGAAACAGCATCTGAACATTAAAAAGTTCTACGGGCAAAGCGAGCTAGCTGTGCATAATCAGGTGTACATTGCGATGATCGTTTACTGCTTAAACGTGCTAGCACAGCTTTACACAAACAGTTCACTGACGTACTTACAAATTAGTAGGTACTTAAAAGCAACACTATGGAAGCCCGCACGTATTTGGCTTCGGGAAATCGAAGGAACTACGGTACCATAAGGATTTAGAACTGTCAGTTGCCCCAGTCAAAGGTTATAGTAAAAAAATGGATGTTTACTATCTCTATTTAAGTATCTTTCATTTTCTTCAAAAACGGAAGAATTAGAAAACAGAAAATTCAATTAAAATTCGTGCGACGTTAGTGAAATTAATGAAATGAGGAAAATAAAATGAAAAACGTTTAAGCGGTTTCCGTTCTATTCACGTAGCTCCTATTACAGGTTCTACATTCGGTACACCAGTGCCAATCTCAGGAGCAAAAGCTATTGAAGCAGAATTGGCTTACGAAAACGTTCAATTCTATGCTGATAATGCAATTGATTTCAGTGATTTCATTTTCACTGGCGGTGAAGGTACATTAACTGTATCTGGCTTAACAATGTCTGAATATGAATTACTATTCGGTTCAAGTGTGGAAAATGGCGGAGTATTAGTTAAATCAACTGACATTGCACCTGAAGTAGCAATTTTATTCGAACGAAACAAATTGGGTACGACTGAAAAAGTTTACTTTGTTTTATATGCGTGTAAATTTGCTCCACCAAGCATTACTGCTCAAACTTTCGAAGGCGGAATCGAAGAAGAAACTGTTGAGCTTCAATTCACAGTACGTGAACTTGAACAAGGTGAAGTATTCTATATGCTTGATTCTGGTGAGCACAAAGGCGATAAAGCTACAAAATGGTACGAAGAAGTGCAAAAAGCATAAAACAATTGAGCACGATTAATTCGTGCTCTTTCATTTGTTTACAAATCATTGTGGGTGAATGAAAAAGCATAAATAAAAAATGAAACGGGGAAATTTATTATGAACACAAGTTCAAACACAGCCAAAGAAATGAAAGAACAAACGATTCTTGATATTTTACAATCTGGTGAAATGCCGAGTGTGGCTACACAATTTGATATTTTTGAAATTAAAGAAGTTGCGGAACGATTAATTGCTTTCGATGATGTTGAAGCTGGCATTTACAATGACACAGATACAAAAGAAATTGCTTCGAATGATTTAACATTCGCAAAAGTGAAATTCGATAACCGTAAACGTGTTGGAGATGCTATTGCAATTTCAAAACATTTGTATAATGACACGAAAGAAGAAGTTATCGGAACTCTCAAACCAAAACAAGTGCAACGCACATTGAAAACATATGCCAAACAAGCATTAGGTCATGGTAATAAAGACGGTAGCGGACTGCAATTCCAATCAATTTTGGACTACAACTCACAAGACGAAAAAGAATTAATTAAAGGTATTAAAATTAATGACACATTCAAAGGTGTAACAACAGAAACGATTGTATCTGCTATTGGTGAATACGTTCAAAACAATACAGCAAAATCAATCATCGTTGTAAATAGCCTTGCTGATGTCATTAATTTAACAGACGCATCTGGTGCATTAGTATTGAAAACTGAACAAAGTGCTAATGGTTCAGTCGGAACTATTTTTGGTAGCCACACATTCGTGGTTGATATGAATGGAAAAGCAAAAATGGTCGTTATGAACCCTAAAGCTTATGGTGTCGGAGTGAAAGCGGAATACAAAAATCCGTATAGCGCTGCAAATGCTGTTCACACATCAATAATTGATATTTTATCTCAGGGTAAAGTATTAGATCCAAACGGAATTAAAATTATCAAAGATGCAACTGCGTAATACAGGCTCCTTCGGGAGCTTTTCTTTTGCAATAAAATAAATATTTTATGAAAGGTGGAAATCGTATGGCAGTAGATTTATTGAACACAAAATTTAGCGATATTGATTTAGAATTTGCTAAATCGTACATGCACATTGAATCTGATTTCACTGAGGACGATATTCAAATTCAATTGATGATAAATTCAGCTAAGGGTTTCGTAATCACTTATTCGAAATTAACAGCGGAAGAATTGGACGAAATGACTGAAATGACAATTCCGTATTTGAAATTGATATCTGATCTTTACCATGAACGCACAGCAATGGGGAAAGAAGATTTTTCGCAAACGTGTAATATTATTTTAAATTTACATAGGTTGCCTAGTTTGTAACGTTTATTTGTATTGAAGTTATGTACATATACAATAGGAAATCTTCCATTCCTTAGCTCAGTTTCTTGTGCCTTCTGGCATTTCAATGTCTATGAAAAAAAACGCTCACACATTAATTGTGTGGGCGAATTTTTTTTGGTTTCTTTTCGATATTTCACTATAATATAGAAGAAACTCCGTTGAAAATATTCATACAAATACGTTGAAGAGTGATAAGAATGTGTGTATAATATGAAATTGTTGTTGATAACGAACCGAGTTCGGTTTAGGTTCAATGACTCTCGTTATGATACATGCAGTGGGAAACATTGATGTGTCAATATCCAGTCCTCGTTATTAATTAATTCAAATTAATTTTTGGACTATTTAACTGGGGGTTCGATTCCCTCCGAGGGCGCCATTTTACTGATTATTTGATTTACATTTATAGCTCAATTCTCCTAATAAGTAGTTTAGCAGCCTGCTTACTGGAGAATGAGGGGAAAATAGTGGAAATTCTGCTTAGTAGCATTATTCCCATATATGTTCCTTTCAAACCTTCAAAAAAGCAACAACTCCAAATTATTTTTTAGTGAACATACCGTACGTGAAGACTAGTATACTAGTCGGAAAAAAGAATCCTATCTGAGGGGATTCTTTTTTTTTTGCCAAAATATATCTATCTTTGGCATAGTTCAAATATGTATAAATATACAAGTTAGATTAGATTTTTGTTCACTCATACCGTTTTCTACTAAAAAAAACCAACTGAAATTAATTTTTATGAAAAAACAATTACTTTTATGCGAATTGTTGTTGTCTAAAGTGAATAATGTCACTATAATTGACCTAATAGTCTAACATTTCCGAATTAATAAATAATAAAATATATTTCGGGAAGGTAATTGAATAAGGGGGAAAATACTATGAAAAAAAGTTTATCGATGATACTAATGATCGTGGCAGCATTTGCACTAGTTCTAGCTGGCTGTGGTGCTAAAGAAAAGACATCATCTGGTAGTGAGCCATCTGCGGGTGAAGATGGTAAAAAAGTTTATAAGGTAGGAACAGAAGCTACCTTTGCGCCATTTGAATCACTTGACGATAAAGGAAATGTTGTAGGAATTGATGTCGATATTTTACAAGCAATTGCTGATGAAATGGGCTTTGAAGTGGAATGGCAAAACATTGGTTGGGAGCCCGTATTCCAAACGATTAAAAATGGTGAAACAGATATCGGTGCATCTGGCATAACAATTAATGAAAAGCGTAAAGAGTCATTTGACTTTACTGAGCCCTATTATGAATCTCAATTATTAATCGTTGTAAAGGAAGATTCAAAGATTAAATCATTAGCTGAATTAAAAGATAAAAAGATTTCAGTACAAATTAATGCTACTGGACACGAAGCTGCTAAAAAGCTTCAAGGGGAATTAAGTACGAATATTTTGGCGTTTGAAAATCAACCAATCGCTATTCAAGAGATGCTAAACGGAAACGTAGACGCAGCAATTGGTGATAATGCGGTAGTGTATGAATATATTAAGGCACATCCAAATGAAAAACTTAAAGTAATAGAAGATGATGCATTTGAAAAAGAATATTATGGGTTTATGGTTCAAAAAGGGAATACAGAGTTGTTAAACCTACTAAATGAAGGTCTGAAAAAAATTAAAGAAAACGGTAAATTAAAAGAAATTACAGGCACAGAATTTAAAGAAAAAAAATAAATGCATGATGCCACTAGTATAGTTATGCTAGCGGCTCATTTATTTTCATTCAGCAAATGTCTTCTGTAGCGAAAGCAAAGTGTCAGCTACAGAAGACTCCCACCTCTAAAGGTGGCAGGATGAATGAGTATGAGGTTCTCGTGTCGGCCTTCGTGCAGGTCTAGGCACAATTTAAAACACAATTACACCAAGGCGAAATTGATTTTTTGGACTAACTCTAAAGGGGAAGTGGGGTTTTCGGATGGACATCTTTGACTTACGCTGGGACACAGTCTGGAACTACCGTGATATGTTTATACGTGGTATTGGCGTGACGCTTGTTTTAACACTTAGTGGTTATTTTGGAGGAATTCTTTTAGGGTTATTTTTAGGTCTTGGAAAATTATCAAATAAAAAATGGATTTATTGGCCATGTAAGTTATATGTAGATTTATTCCGTGGGACTCCGATGCTCGTGCAAATCTTATTAATTCACTTAGCGGTGATACCGACAATTTTTGGACATTCATTAGGCTATATGGTTTCAGGGATTACGGCACTTATTTTAAATTGTGCGGCATACAATGCAGAAATTTTCCGTGCGGGCATTCAAAGTATTGCTAAAGGGCAAATGGAGGCAGCTCGTTCTCTTGGCTTAACGCATAACCAAGCGATGCGTAAAGTTATTTTACCCCAAGCTTTTAGACGTATGATTCCGCCGCTAGGCAATGAATTTATCGCCTTATTAAAGGATTCATCTTTAGTAACCGTTATTGCGGCTCCAGATATTTTATATGCAAGTAAAGTAGTAGCAGGTGCTAGCTTCCGTTTCTGGGAACCATATATTGTTGCAGCCTTATTATATTTAATTTTAACGTATGGTGTAACAAAGGTTGTAGCATTTATTGAAAAACGATTTAGTAATAGCTATGTCCCTCGTAAGGCAGAAGGGCGGGAAGCACGATGATTAAGATTGAAAATTTACACAAATATTTTGGCAAGCTGGAAGTATTAAAGGGTATTGATTATGAAATACAAGAAAAGCAAGTTGTTTGTGTTATTGGTCCTTCAGGTTCGGGGAAAAGTACATTTTTACGCTGCATCAATATGCTAGAAGAAGTAACAGATGGTGCAATTTATATCGAGAATGTCAAAATTAATGATCCAAAAACAAATATTAATGCGATTCGAGCTGAAGTGGGGATGGTGTTTCAGCAATTTAATTTATTCCCACATATGACTGTTATTGATAATGTGACGATGGCGCCAATGCAAATCCGTAAAATGGGAAGGCCGGAAGCGGAAGCACTCGGACATGAGCTCTTGAAAAAGGTTGGTCTTGATAGTAAGGCTTATAACTATCCTGAACAGCTTTCAGGTGGTCAACAGCAACGTGTTGCCATTGCTCGTGCTTTAGCAATGAAGCCAAAAGCTATTTTATTTGATGAACCTACTTCTGCACTTGACCCTGAAATGGTAAAAGAGGTGTTAGATGTTATGAAAAATCTAGCCGCTGAAGGAATGACGATGATTGTTGTTACACATGAAATGGGCTTTGCTCGTGAAGTTGGCGATCGTGTTGTCTTCATGGATGGTGGCTATATTGTTGAAGAGGGAACACCTAAAGAAATTTTCAGTAACCCACAAAATGAACGAACAAAAGCCTTTTTAGGAAAAGTACTTTAATAAGGAAAGAGCAATCCCTAGTGATTTTTCATCACAATAGGGACTGCTCTTTTTGTATTTAATGAAGAGGATTTTTTGTAGTGTCAAATGAATTAAGCATCGTTTGCATATCTTGTTGAGAATATTGAGGTACTTGATAATAGCCATGCTTATTTTGGTAAATAGATAATTCGTATGCCATTTCGATGCAGTTGGGAATACTATCTGCAACAACACGACGAACGACAGGGTTTGTCGTTTCTGTTGCAGCCGCAGTCATACATTTTGCCGCGCCTTTTTGAGCACCAAGTAAGAAGCCAGAAATTGCTTCATCATTGATTTCACTCGCATTTTGCATAGGCTTTTTTGGCTGTCCAGGGTTTAAGCCGAATTTAAAATCATGCCCTGTTTCCATTTGATAACGACCTGTAGGAACAGATGGATCATGACCCGTTTTAAATGACTCCACAATTGTGTTATACATGCCTAATGTGAAATTATATTGGCGATCCAAAATGCTAAGTAACTCAGTGTCCTTAACCTGAGGTCGTAAAAGAATAGATTGATTCATACCAGCAATGATTTCGCCAAGTGTTTCATGCATGTCCATTACTTCATGTCCACCATGATTTAGGCTGTGCTGTTGGTTGAATGATGTTTGGTTAGATGGTTCATTGTAAAACGATTGTGACAAAAAAAACGCCTCCTTAATGTCATAGTTTATTGCAGTATTTAGTATGTCGTTCTAAACAAATTTCATACGGTATATGTGCAATTCGCATTTTCATTGGTTTAAAAGGAAATTTTTCTTTAAATATTTTCAATTATTGACAAAAAGACTAAAATTGTTATAATTTTCATTGTATCGACAAGCGATATAACGTGAACTGATATAAGGAGGAAGAAATTTTGAATAAAAGATTTTTAACAGCATCATTAGCAGTTATTTTAACAACATCTACTGTCATTCCCGTTTCTATGCAGGAAGTGCGCGCTGCCAATGAAACTAGCAGTCAAGTAGAAGTAAAAGAGGAACATGTATCTGCAAAGGAATTTCTAGATTTAGCTGTCACTTCTCTAACATTCCAACATGGATCAGAGACAATGCGTCAGCAAATCATAAGTCAGTGGGTAAAAGGTGAAGAATTAAAAGATTTAAGTGCCAATATTAAGCGTGATGAAGCAGCACGTATTTTAGTAAGAGCCTTAGATAAAGAGGAAAAAGAAACAACACTTGCTGAGTATCAAGAAAAAGCCAATAAGCTTGGTTTATTTAACGGTCTTTCAAATAGTGAAACAATTTCTAAACAAGATGCAGTTAAGATTCTGAATAATGCGAAAAAAGTGCAAAACGGTGTAAATAATGAAGGCGTGAAAGAAATTTCCGTTGAAGATTTTATGAAAAATCCAGGAAGTTTTGGTCATTCACTTTCGCCAGACGGTAATTACATAACGTATTCCGCTGAATGGGAAAATCGTTCAAATGTTTTCGTGAAAAAAATGAATGATGATAGCGAGCCAGTACGTGTATCTAGTTCAACAGATCGTGATATCGCTGGATCCTTCTGGAAAGATGATAATCTACTATATGTAAAGGATAAAGGTGGAGATGAAAACTTCCACATTTATTCAACATCATTTAATGGTAATGAGGAAAAGGATTTAACACCATATCCAAATGTAACAGTTGGATTATTAAACGGTTTAAAGGGCGTTAAAGATGAAATCCTTATTATGATGAATAAAGAAGATGCCAAAGTCTTTGATGTGTACAAGCTGAATGTAAAGACTGGTAAAACTACACATGTTGCTAAAAACCCAGGGAATATTATTAGCTGGTTAGCGGATCGTGATGGCAATGTGCGTATGGCAGTTGCTTCAGATGGTGTAGAAGGAACGGTGCTTTATCGTGATTCAGAAAAAGATGAATTCAAGCCATTTATAGAGTTCGAAGCAGGGGAACAAGTAATGCCACTTACTTTCTCTAAAGACAATAAACATATCTATGCAACTTCTAATAAAGGAAGAGACAAAGTAGAAGTAGTGAAATATGATTTAGAAGGTAAAGAAGAAGTAGTTATGTCCAACCCTGAAGTGGATGTAACAGGCGTATTATATAGTGCTGATAAAGATAAATTATTATACGGTACCTATGTAACAGATAAGGTACATTATCAATTCTTTGATGAGGACTTTGAAAAATTATTCCGTAAAATCCAAAACAAATTAGGTGTGCCTGAAAGTGAATTAGGCATCAATGATTACAACAAAGATATGACAAAGTTCATTGTTAGCGTTGCTAGTGACACTGTTTACGGAAAATATTATTACTACGATTCAACAACGGATGAATTGACAGAATTGGCAACATTAAGCCCTTGGTTAAACCCAGAGGAGCTTGCAGAAATGCATCCAATCTCTTATAAGAGTCGAGATGGCTTAACGATTAATGGTTATTTAACTTTACCGAAAAACAAAGAGGCTAAAAACTTACCACTTATCGTTAATCCACATGGTGGTCCATGGTACCGAGATATGTGGGGCTTTAATCCAGAAGTGCAATTACTAGCAAACCGTGGTTATGCAGTACTGCAAGTGAATTTCCGTTCTTCAACTGGTTACGGAAAAGAATTCCTTGAAGCTGGTAATAAGCAATGGGGTCTAAAAATCCAAGATGATATTACAGATGGTGTACAATGGGCAATCGACCAAGGTATTGCAGACCCTGAACGCATCGGAATCTACGGTGCATCATTTGGTGGTTATGCAACGTTAGCTGGTATCACGACTACACCAGATCTATATGCAGCAGCAGTTGATTATGTAGGTGTATCGAATATCTTTACATTATTAAATACAATCCCTCCATATTGGGAAACAGTGCGTAACATGTGGTATGAACGTGTAGGTCATCCAGAAAAGGATAAAGAGCTATTAACAGCTGCTTCACCGATCTTCCATGTGGATAAAATTAAAACACCATTATTTGTAGCTCAAGGTGCAAATGACCCACGTGTCAATAAAGCTGAATCTGACCAAATCGTTGAAGCATTACGTGCAAGAGGCGTAGATGTAGAGTACATGCTGAAAGAAAATGAAGGTCATGGCTTCCATAATGAAGAAAACAAAATTGAATTCTATAATGCAATGCTAAAATTCTTAGATAGTCATTTAAAAAAATAATACAAAAGAATGACTGTGCAGGAAGTAAGCTTCTTACACAGTCTTTTTCTAGTTGTTAAGGAAACTATAGATTTTTAAGTTGTGGGTAACCAAGTGCGTAGTTTTCGTCTAGGCTAAAGCGCTACGTCGCTTCGATCCCTCAGGCAAAAGTGGTGGAGCGTTTACTTTTGCTTCGGGCTCTTTAGTAACAACGGTTGTCCAACTACAACAATAGATTATCAAAACGTGTTCCAAAATTAACAAATATTGATTTTATAAATTTTAAAATTAATGCTATATTTTGAGTGTTAAAGAGGAAGATGGAAGTGTAACATCTGGTGATCACAAAGATGAAGTCGTGACATCCAAAAGAGGCTCAGGATATCTCTTGTACTTGATCGCTTTTATCTCTTTTAATTATCGAACCCAATAATTGACAAAATTGCTAAAGTTGTTATAATTTCATTGTGTTGACAAATGATATAACGCGGACTGATATAAGGAGGAATCATTTTGAAAAAAAGATTTTTATCAGCATCATTAGCAGTTATTTTAACAACATCTGTTGTCATTCCTGTATCTATGCAGGAAGTGCGCGCTGCCAATGAAACTAGTAGTCAAGTAGAAGTAAAAGAGGAAAGTTTATCTGCTAAGGAGTTTCTAGATTTAACTGTCACAGCACTAACATACCAACATGGATCACAAACAATGCGCCAGCAAATTATTGATCAGTGGGTAAAAGGTGAAGAATTAAAAGATTTAAGTTCGAAAATTAAACGTGATGAAGCAGCACGTATTTTAGTAAGAGCCTTAGATAAAGAGGAAAAAGAAGCAACCCTTGCTGAGTATCGGGAAAAAGCCAATAAGCTTGGTTTATTTAACGGTCTTTCAAATAGTGAAACGATTTCTAAACAAGATGCAGTGAAAATTTTAAACAATGCTAAAGCTGTGAAAAACGGTGTGAATAATGAAGGTGTGAAAGAAATTTCCGTCGAAGATTTCGTGAAAAATCCAGGAAACTTTGGCTATTCACTTTCACCAGATGGTAATTACATTACGTATAATGCTGAATGGGAAAATCGTTCAAATGTTTTCGTGAAAAAAATGAATGACGATAGCGAGCCAGTACGTGTATCTAGCTCAACGGATCGCGATATCGGTGGATCTTTCTGGAAAGATGATAATTTACTATATGTAAAGGATAAAGGTGGAGATGAAAACTTCCACATTTATTCAACATCATTTAATGGTAATGAGGAAAAGGATTTAACACCTTATCCAAATGTAACAGTTGGGTTACTAAGTGGTTTAGAGGGCGTTAAAGACGAAATCCTTATTATGATGAATAAAGAAGATGCCAAAGTCTTTGATGTGTACAAGCTGAATGTGAAGACTGGTAAAACAACACACGTTGCTAAAAATCCAGGTAATGTTAGTAGCTGGTTAGCAGATCGTGATGGCAATGTTCGAGTGGCAGTAGTTTCAGACGGTGTAGAAGGAACGGTCCTTTATCGTGATTCAGAAAAAGATGAATTCAAGCCATTAATTGAAATAGAAGCCGGGGATGATGTAAGTCCTTTTAGTTTCTCCAAAGACAATAAATATATTTACGCTACTTCTAATAAAGGAAGAGATAAAGTAGAAGTGGTTAAATATGATTTAGAAGGTAAAGAAGAAGTAATTATGTCCAACTCAGAAGTGGATGTATCAAGTGTATTATATAATGCTGAGAAAGATAAAGTATTGTATGGGGCATATGTAACAGATAAGCTACATTATCAATTCTTTGACGAGGAATTTGAAAAACTATTCCGTAAAATCCAAAACAAATTAGGTGTGCCTGAAAGTGAATTAGGCATCAATGATTACAACAAAGAGATGACAAAATTCATTGTTAGCGTTTCTAGTGACACTGTTTACGGGAAATATTATTACTATGATTCAACAACAGATGAATTAACAGAAATGGCGACATTAAGCCCTTGGTTAAACCCAGAGGAGCTTGCAGAAATGCATCCAATCTCTTATAAGAGTCGAGATGGCTTAACAATTAACGGTTATTTAACTTTACCGAAAAACAAAGAGGCTAAAAACTTACCACTGATCGTCAATCCACATGGTGGTCCGTGGGCACGCGATATGTGGGGCTTTAATCCAGAAGTGCAATTACTAGCAAACCGTGGTTATGCCGTGCTACAAGTGAATTTCCGTTCTTCTGCGGGTTACGGAAAAGAATTCTTAGAAGCGGGTAATAAGCAATGGGGTCTAAAAATTCAAGATGATATTACAGATGGTGTACAATGGGCAATTGACCAAGGTATTGCAGACCCAGAACGCATCGGGATTTACGGTGCATCATTTGGTGGTTATGCAACGTTAGCTGGTATCACGACTACACCAGATTTATATGCAGCAGCAGTTGACTATGTAGGTGTATCGAATATCTTTACATTATTAAATACAATTCCTCCATATTGGGAAACAATGCGTGACCAACTTTATGAGCGCGTAGGGCATCCGGAGAAGGATAAAGAGCTATTAACAGCAGCTTCACCTGTCTTCCATGTGGATAAAATTAAAACGCCATTATTTGTAGCACAAGGCGCAAATGACCCACGTGTAAATAAGGCTGAATCTGATCAAATCGTTGAGGCATTACGTGCAAGAGGCGTTGATGTCGAATATATGCTGAAGGACAATGAAGGCCATGGCTTCAGAAATGAAGAAAACCGTATTGAATTCTATAATGCAATGATTAAATTCTTAGATAGTCATTTAAAAAAATAATATGCGAGAAGACTGTGCAGGAAGTAAGTTTCTTGCACAGTTTTTTTCTAGTTAGAGGCCTATCATAAGGGATTAATACTAATAAGAGAGTTGGCAAGTAAGGGGGGATTACAGTATCTTACTTATAGATAATTGTTTCGTTTTATAATTACTTTATGGAGGTGCTGTAAGTGAACGTGAAATTTTTTAGTCGAGCTAATTGTGGATTATGTGTAGAGGGACTGCATACATTAAAGCTTGTGCAGGAGGATATAGATTTCGATATTGAAATTATTGATATTGAAGAAGATGAGAGCATACATGAAAAATATATGTTAATGATTCCAGTAGTAGAAAAGGATGGGCAAGTTATACAATACGGCAATTTGGATTATGCCACACTCATGGAGCATTTGTGTAGCGAATAACAAAGGGGGATTTGCTAATGTACATACCAGTGGCTTTTAGAATCATTCAAATAAAAGGCGGCAATTAGTTATACAAAAGTTAGAAGAAATCAAACATACAAAT
Source organism: Lysinibacillus sp. TE18511 (assembly GCF_054062295.1). Classification (NCBI taxonomy): domain Bacteria; kingdom Bacillati; phylum Bacillota; class Bacilli; order Caryophanales; family Bacillaceae; genus Lysinibacillus; species Lysinibacillus sp. TE18511. The sequence continues at coordinate 864 of NZ_JBSSFD010000042.1, read as the reverse complement.
GAGCAGCAAATCGCTCATTTAATGAAGCAAAATATAAAGTGAATGAAACCTTCCCTAAAAATTTCGCATCTCTTCTGCTACATATGTGGCGTGAAGAAGGAGCGGAATTTTTTTGGTTGCTGTACCCAAATCTTAAGGGGGAAAAACCACAATTCACAAATTGTTCAATGAAAGCGTTATGAATTTGAACAGTTTGTGAAGACCTTCACATTAGGCTTTATTTTTATAAAAATCGGAGTAGAATAGGAATCAAGTAAGAGGTTGTTATAAAACAGTTTTCAAAAGTATCACGATTTTAGTGGTTGTTATATTACAAAAACATAAACATATTTGAAGGGAGATTTTACAATGTGGGTTATTACAGTATTTGAGAAAAAGGACGTTCGTATTTTTGAATACACAAATAAAAATGAAGCAACAAAAGCTTTAGGTGGATTTAAGAAAAACGCCATATTATCTTTCACAAAATAAGCTAACTAAAAACTCGTAGCCATGTCTAAATTGGTTACGAGTTTTTATTATGTGGAAAAACAAAATGATAAAGAAATCTTTGTGAACGTTGTGACGCTTTAAATGATGATGATTTCCGTTCTGAGCTACTAGCTATGCTGTGGGCGAACATCGAGCTGATAAACAAGTCGCTGCCGCTACGTTAGCATTGCGCTTTCGCACAAAAAACATTGTTGCTGTCGCTTCTCTTTCGCACAAAAAACATTGTTGAAGTTTCGTTTTATAACTATAAATTAGCGTGACATAATAAGTGTAAATGGTTGATTGGAGTGGAGACTGGGCGACTCCTTGGGGATCAGCGATAGGGGAACGAAGGCTAAGAGCATCACGTCCTGTGATAACGCCTTCGTGACC
>NZ_JBSSFD010000041.1:0-42270 GCF_054062295.1 Lysinibacillus sp. TE18511 | reverse complement strand
TCAAACTCTCCATAAAAAGAAATTTGATTAGCTCAAATTGTTTTGCTGGCATCATGTTTGATGTCCAAAATTTTGTTTCGTTCACTAACTCAAGGCTAGCTACTAAAAACTTTATTGATTACGTTTTGCTTGTTCAGTTTTCAAGGTTCATTTCGTTGCCGTTATTTCAGCAGCAACTCTTATATAATATCACGTTATCAACTAGATGTCAACAACTAATTTATTTAACTTAATTGTTTTTCAGTAGTTGTCTTAACGACTTGTATAATACTACACCCTTATTTTTAAAAGGTCAACACTTTTTCCAAAAAAACTTTATACTTTTTCACTTCATCGAAAAGCTTCCTATATAATGCTCGCAAAAAAACTATAGTAATCAATTATGCCTCGGCATAATTGCGTCCGGAATCGGCCGGAAGCTTTAACTTCTTTCAGCGGATGTTTGGACACCCGCTGAAAAGCGACTTAAAATCGCATTCATCTCACCACCTATAGAGGTGGGAGACTTCTGTAGCTGACTCTTTGCTTTCGCTACAAACGACATTTGCTGAAAGAAGTTAAACTCTTCATCTCAAGCAAACTCAATTTTAAATTCCTGCCTAAACTAGAATTCTATCATAACCTTAATAAGAAAAATAATAGATATTAAAAAAATTGAACAAAAAAACTCGGTATAGAAACCGAGTTTTTAAAACGGAAAGAAAAATGGAATTGCTAACATCATGACAATAAACATGACAATTTGCAATGGTATTCCGATCTTTACAAAATCCATAAATTTATAACCACCAGCTGTCATCACAAGTGCATTCGTTGGGGAAGCAATCGGTGTGACAAACGCCATACTCGCGGCCACAGCAACAGCAATCATGAATGTCGTCGGACTAACTTCCATTGCAATCGCTGCATTCATAGCGATTGGTGCAAATAATACAGCAGTGGCCGTATTACTAATGAACTGACCAAAGATAACTGTTAAAATATAAACTCCAATTAATACCCCATAAGGTCCATAGTCACCGAGCGCATTGATAATACCATCAGATAAGATAGCCATTCCACCTGTTTTCTCTAATGCTGTCGCCATAGGGAGCATTGCTGCTACAAGTACAATACTTTCAAAATTCATATTGCTGTATGCATCCTCCATGTTACGTAAACATCCTGTCAAGATCATAAGTACAGCACCAATCATAACGGATATAACTGCAGGAAAAACTTCAAAAGCCATTAACAAAATCATTAAAAGCATAATAGCACCAGCAATACCGGCTTTACCAGTGGCTGCTGCAACACTCGCATGCTCCTTCGGCTGACCAACAACAACGACATCCTGCGTCTCCCTTGCTAGTAATAGAATTTCATCCCATGCTCCCTGCACTAAAATGGCATCTCCGAATTTCAATTTATGTGTAATCATATCTTGAAGTTTATAGCCACCTCTGCGATTAATGCCGATAATGTTTAGATTATATTTTTCTCGGAATCCAAGAGAGCTAACGGTTTCATTAATAAAGCTAGAATTTGGTGTTAATAATACCTCTGCAATGCCAAGATGCTTCGATACCAATTCATCAGCCTCTCCTTCAGCTAACTCCTGCATCTGTAGATGATAATCTGTAGTAAAGCGACGAACATCCTCTTCCTCACCTTGGATATATAGTTCGTCCTTGCCATGTATGACACTTGTCGGTCCTGCCATTTCTTGATATGTCATAGGCAATAAGTTGATGCCCTCCTGTGCTTTCCGATGAATTTTCATCATACAGAGCGCATATGTGGCTGGAAGTTTTAACTCTGCCAATGTGGTGTCAATAATCGGGGAATCCTCCGGTACAAATATTTTGAACAAACGATTGTTCAAATCATATTGCTTAATAATTTTCTTTGGAGAAAGTTTATAACCAGCATTAGTTTGTGTACGGTTTTTATCATTTGGTAATAGTATATTTCGTACGAGTACTAAATAGGTAATACCAGTGATCATCCCTACAATACCAATAGGTGTCACTTCGAAAAAGCCTAGTTTATTGTAGCCGCGATCGACCAATAGCTGACTAACAATTAAATTTGTCGGAGAAGCAATAAGTGTCATAAGCCCAGAAAGACTTGCAACGTATGAGAGTGGGAGTAAGAATTTTGACGGGCTTACCTTCATACTAATCGCAATACTAACGACTATTGGCATCATCAAAGCTACAGTACCTGTATTACTCATAAATGCACCGACAGAACCTACAATAATGAGTAGTAATACAAATAATTTCAGCTCACTATTGCCTGACCATTTCAGTAATAATTGACCTGCCATCCCGGCAAGCCCTGTGCGTAAAATCCCTGCACCCACGACAAATAACCCCGCGATCATTAATACTACAGAGTTTGAAAAACCAGCTAGTGCCTCTGCGGGTGTTAAAATATCCGTAATAACAAATGCTAGGAGTGACACAATCGCAACGAGGTCTGCTCGTACTTTATTGGTCACAAACGCAAAAATTGTCGCTCCTAAAATAAGAAATGTTAATGTAAGCTGCACATCCAAGAATTCCTTTCTAACATTAATCATTATGCTTTACTGAAGGTGATATACAAAATCAGGTGTGTTGTTTAACCATTTTTATCCATGAGAATTAATGAGAAGGCTCTGATTTTCGCTACGGGCTACTCGCTTTCCCGAGGGAGTCGAGTAGCCCTACACTACAATCAGTAAAAATGGGAATATGATAGCAAAAAAATCCTTTTATCGCTCAATAATAAACCTATTTTTTCCTAATCAACACGCCTGATGAAAATCAAACCTTTTGTACTTGTAACATCTTGCTTGTTTGCTATATCACTTATTCTTATTATATCTTACCAAGAGCTACATATGAGAAAGTTCACCGTCTTTTCGAAATAAAAGACTTATCACATAACGAGGGGGTGATTTCCGTTCCGACTGGGCGCTTTGTTGCTGACGCTTCGCTTTCGCACAGAGCAAAGCTTCCTGGGGGCGTCCGATGAGCCGCTTCAATCAAACTATATACATGGCATACGTTTTTTGGTAACGAACTAAATAAAAATAAGTGTGGTAATTAACCCACACTCTAAATGGTATCTATTGTCATGAATTGAATCTATATGATTATTTTTGATAAAGGTTATGCTCTTTAATGTAGTCATAACAAGCGCTAGGCAATAGATATTTCGGCTCGCCGCCCATTGCGAATTCTTCTCGAATATAGGTAGAGCTAATTTCCATTGCTAAGCCTTTGTCGATTAAATGAAATCTTCCATCATCATTATTCCTCAAAATAGGGGAACGGCTGATCGTTGATAACATATCAATGCCATGCCTCGCCATTACAATAAATTTATTTTCAGCTACTAACGATTCTCCCTGTTTCCACAACCCTGCCCCAATATCAACTAATAAATCCGCTCCCATAATAAAATGAATTTCATCATTGGGGTGCTGTTCTCTAAAATATTTCATCGTGTCATATGTGTAAATATTCCAACCTTCTTGCTCCATCTCATATGAATCTGCAACAAAACGCTTATCCTTAGCAATAGCCAGCTGTAGCATATTCCACCGATGAGCATCCTTTGTTTTTATCTCTTTATCCTTACGTTTATTGGAGCAAGGTAAAAAAATGACCTTATCTAATTTGCAACGGTGTGCCACTGTGCTTGCCGTCCAAAGATGAACATTTGTAATTGGATCAAAAGACGAACCATAAATACCTATTCTCGCCATTATATAACCCTCCCCTTAACTTCCCTCATACAGACTTTGTGATTTTTTCTTTAATTTCCTTAATGCTTTTCATTTTGTTATCCCAGCACGCTTGACTTAAATCTACAGGGTACTCTTCTGGATTCATCGTCCGTTTGTACTCACTCCATAGTAGATGTAAATTTTCCTCTACATATGCTTGTATTTCCCTAAGCGTTGGTTCCTTGTAAAGGATAGAGCCATCCACTACAATGTCTTCATGTAATTCTTTAGCTGCAAAATTCGTAACAAATTTGCTGATATAAGTATGAACAGGGTGAAACATTTTCAAGCGTTCTTCTTGTTGAGGATTTTCATAGTCTAACGCTATATAATCTCCTTCAGCATGACCATTCCCTTTGTTAATGATTCGATAGACACGTTTACGTCCTGGTGTTGTTACTTTTTCGGGATTTGCAGAAATTTTAATAGTATCTACCATTTCACCGTCTTCATTTTCAATCGATACTAATTTGTATACCCCACCAAGTGCAGCTTGATCGTAAGCAGTAATGAGCTTTGTTCCGATCCCCCAAGCATCAATTTCAGCTCCTTGAGACTTTAAATTCATAATGGTATATTCATCCAAATCATTAGATGCTATAATTTTCGCTTCCGTGAAGCCAGCTTCATCTAGCATTTCCCTTGCCTTTTTTGAGAGATACGCTAAGTCTCCACTGTCCAAACGGATTCCTACAAAATTGATTTTATCTCCAAATTCCTTTGCTACACGAATAGCGGTAGGAACACCCGAACGCAATGTATCATACGTATCTACTAAGAAAACACAATCTTTATGTGTACTTGCATACTTTGTAAATGCCGTATATTCATCACGGTAAGCCTGTATCATCGCATGTGCATGAGTACCTGACACAGGGATGCCAAATAACTTCCCAGCTCTTACATTACTTGTAGCAGAAAATCCACCAATATAAGCAGCACGAGTTCCCCAAATAGCTGCATCAAATTCATGAGCACGACGTGTACCAAATTCCATCGCCGTATCCTTTCCAATCACTTGTTTAATACGTGAAGCCTTCGTTGCAATAAGGGTTTGGTAATTCACGATATTTAGTATAGGTGTTTCAATTAATTGAGCTTCCGCTAATGATGCCTCAATTCGTAAAATGGGCTCATTCGCAAATACCAATTCACCTTCCTTCATAGCAGAAATGGTACCCGTAAATTTGAGGTTTTGAAGATATTTAAGAAATTCCTCTGAATATTTTCCTTCCTCACGTAAATATTGAATATCACTATCCGAAAACCCAAAGCTTTTAATAAACTCCATGATCTTTTGTAAGCCTGCGAATATCGCATAGCCATTACCGAACGGAAGCTTTCGAAAATACAGTTCAAACACCGCTGTGCGATTTTGGATACCATCTCGCCAGTACGTTTCGACCATATTAATTTGATATAAATCCGTGTGTAACATGAAGCTATCGTCTGTATATTTCATTCCCTTTTCCCCCATTCATAAAATCAAATAATAGTGGCTCCGAGTGAATGTTTGAAATGTCCTAGCGCCCATTCATGTCCAGCTTGGTTAAAAGACGCAACAGCATTTTCATGAATAACGATGTTAAATCCTTTGTTATAAGCATCCACAGCTGTATGAAGAACACAAATGTCTGTACATACACCGATTAAATGCAATTCAGTAATTCCTCTTTCACGCAATTTAATCTCTAAATCCGTCCCAGCAAAAGCAGAATATCTTGTTTTATCCAAATAGTAGACATGATTTAAATGTTTATTTTCTTCATATAATTCTTTTAAGGAGCCATATAGTTCTCGCCCCTTTGTATCTCTAATATTATGAGGAGGAAAAAGCTTTGTTTCTGGGTGATAGCAATCATCTTTTTCGTGAACATCAATGGCAAAAACCACAAAATCGTCTTTTGAGATAAATTCCTTTGTTAATTGTGTATTTACTTCTTCCAATAGTTGCCCCGGTTTTCCGCAAGTTAGAGCTCCATCTGATGCTACAAAATCCACTGTATAATCAATATTAATCAATGCACGTTTCGGCATATTCCAACACTCCACTTCATTAATTAGTAATTAAAAAATTACAAATTACTTTTATATCAATTATGCCTCGGCATAATTGCGTTCGCCACCTACTGAAAGAAGTTAAAAATTATCAGGAAAGACAGGTGCTTTCCTAATGATAAATCGACTCTACAATTTCAAAGTTATTGAAAGTATATAATTGTGACGGTCTATATGAATTTCTTTTCGTTTTCTTTGGTTTTCCTTCTTCATCTACTACTTTATCAATAAAAGGCAATTTAGGTGCTTTTGTGAAGAACACAGAATCATTTGAAATGCGCGGATCATCTCCCACTGTCAACAAAACTCTTTGTAATTCAGATAAAGTAAATTCTTCTGGCAAAAAATTTTTAGCAACCGTTGTTTGAATCATATCTTTCTTAATAAAATCTAACGCATCGGTAATAATCTTTCGATGATCAAAAGCTAACTCGAGTTTAAACACTTCATTTAAATCGAACAGTTCTACCTCCGCTGCATCATCGTTTGCTTGACGTTGATCGATATAAACTTCCGGAACAATCGCATAAAAGGCGTTTGAAATCATCCAACCACGAGGATCGCGATCTATTTCATCGTAGACACCAAAGTGTTTAACATGTAACCCCTCTACATTGGTTTCTTCTTTTAACTCTCTTTTAGCAGCGATATATGCAGTTTCCTTTCGAGTCGCATCTACAAATCCTCCTGGAAGCGCCCATTTTCCTCCTTCGATATTAGGGTTCCCCTCATTATCTTTATCCGCTCGTTTAATCAACATGATTTTAAGCGTCATCATCGGCGGTGCTTTTTCTTCTACTTTTTCAGATGTTATTGTAAAAATCGCAATATCTGACGTATAGCCATCAGGTGTTAGATATTTAGAAGAATCATAATTCGCAAGAACTTCTTCTTGTGAACGATATTTTGTCATTGAATGTAACTCCTTTGAAACAATATTTTGCAAAATTAATGATCAAGATGCATATGAAGCATAATGACTCTCTGGGAACGCGCGGGTATTTGCTTCACTTCCGCGGATATTCTCCCGGCGCGCATTTCATCTATCCTTGCATTAATTTAAATCGTTTAAGTAATTTGTAATTCAAGAATTACTATTTATTAGTATGATAACTGTTCCTTCCAATCATTTCAACTCTTTTAATAAAAAAAATTTTGAGAAGTGTAATTGAATTAAAAAAAGCATAAATAAAAGCATTTACTGCCTTATTTATGCCTTGGATTATTTAATTTACTAGTTGATTTTTCAAGAGAATACCATCTTGTACAACAACTCGCCCATCTTTAATAACTGTATTCGTATGGTTCATGCCATAGAAATATTGTAGCTGCTTGTAATTGGCAACATCCAATATAATGATGTCAGCTTGTTTGCCCGTTTCAAGTGACCCAATTTGATGGCCTCGGTTCAGTGCGTATGCTGCATTAATGGTTGTCGCTGTTAACACTTCTTCTAGTGTCATACCCATATGCATACAAGCTAAATTCATGATAAAGGGCAGACTCATCGTTGGAGATGAGCCAGGATTAAAGTCAGTTGAAATAGCTACAGGTACCCCTTCATCAATCATTAGACGCCCCCTTGCAAATGGAGCTCGTAAGAAGAATGCTGTTCCAGGTAACAACACGGCAATCGTGCCAGCTTCCGCCATTTTCTGTATACCTTCATCAGAAGCAACTAGCAAATGCTCAGCTGAAATCGCCCCTACTTCCGCAGCAAGCTCCGCTCCCTTATAGGGCTCAATTTCATCAGCATGAATTTTCGCTGTTAATCCATGCGCTTTTCCAGCCTCTAAAATACGTTGCGACTGTTCTGGAGTAAATACACCTTTTTCACAAAAAACATCATTAAATTCTGCAAGCTCTAACTTGGCCACTTGCGGCAGCATGTCATGAATCACTACATCTACAAACTCATCCTCACGTCCTTTATAGTCACGGGGCACTGCATGAGCCCCCATAAAGGTACTAACGACATCAATGTCATGTGTAGCTTGCAATTTTTTTGCTACCTCGAGCTGCTTCTTTTCTGTTTCCCAATCCAAGCCGTAGCCAGATTTTGCTTCAACTGTTGTGACACCATGCTTTAAAAACACGTCTAAGTGATGCATCGTTTTTTCATATAGATCCTCAAAGCTAGTTTCTCGTGTTCGCTTTGTCGTGGCATGAATCCCACCACCTGCATTCATGATTTCCATATATGTGGAACCATTGAGCCGCATATTAAATTCTTGCTCACGTGTACCTCCATGAACTAAATGCGTATGACAATCTACGAGACCCGGCATAACAATTTTACCGGAAGCATCAATAACCTCTGCTACCCTAACTAAATCAGGGAAATCCGCTTCTAGCTGTTCATAAGCCCCAACTGCTACAATGCGATTTCCTTCTATTAATACGCTGCCTTTTTCCACTACTGCAATTTGACGCATTTGTTCTTTTATACGAGGACCTTGTACAGTACTTTTTAGCGTAACCACTTCATTCGCATTTTTAATTAAAATCGTCACTTAGCATCATCCTTTAGCATTGGTATATGCACACCTTTATTCTTGGCTGTATTAATGGCAATTTCATAGCCAGCGTCCGCGTGACGTGCAACACCCATTCCCGGATCCGAAACTAACACTCGTGCAATTTTCTCAGCAGCTAGCTTTGATCCATCCGCTACTAACACTTGACCTGCATGCTGAGAGTAACCCATACCTACACCACCACCGTGATGAACACTTACCCAACTTGCACCACTTGCTGTATTGACAAGTGCATTTAGAATTGGCCAGTCTGATACTGCATCAGAGCCATCAAGCATACCCTCCGTTTCACGGTTTGGTGATGCAACAGAGCCAGAATCTAAATGATCTCGCCCAAAAACAATCGGTGCTGATAGCTCACCATTAGCAACCATCTCGTTAACCTTCAGTGCAAAACGATGACGGTCACCATAACCTAACCAGCATATACGAGCCGGTAAACCTTGCCATTTCACCATCTTTTGCGCCATATCAATCCAATTTACTAGACCTTCATCATGGGCAAACATTTCTTTTGCAAGTGCATCTGTTTTATAAATGTCCTCAGGGTCACCGGAAAGTGCAGCCCAGCGGAATGGCCCTTTCCCCTCACAGAATAACGGACGAATATACGCTGGAACAAAGCCTGGGAAATCAAAGGCATTTGTTACACCCATCTCTTTGGCATAAGCGCGAATATTATTTCCGTAATCAAATACTTCTGCGCCTGCTTGTTGGAATTCAAGCATTGTACGAACATGTTCAGCCATTGTTTCTTTTGCTCTTCGCTCATATGTTTTTACATCTTTTTTACGAAGTTCTAGCGCTTCTTCAAACGTCATACCATTCGGTACATAGCCATTTATCGGATCATGGGCAGATGTTTGATCTGTTACAAAATCAGGAATAATACCTCGGTTCAATAGCTCACGATTAACATCTGCACAGTTGCCAACAAGACCGATGGATGCAGGCTCTTTTTTGTCACGGAGTTTATTGACTAATTCAATCGCTTCATCAACTGTCTCTACAATATAATCACAGTAGCCCTCTTTTATTTTTCGTTCAATTCGAGCACGCTCCACTTCGACTACTAAAATGACAGCACCAGCCATTTTCCCAGCTAGAGGCTGTGCACCGCTCATCCCCCCCATACCACCTGTAAGGATGAATTTGCCGCGTAAGTCAGCTGTGCCAAATACTTTTTTGCCTGCCTCTACGAATGATAGATACGTTCCTTGTAAAATTCCCTGTGCACCAATATAAATCCAGCTACCAGCAGTCATTTGACCGTACATCATTAAATCGCGTTCCTCTAGCTCATAAAAATGCTCCCAATTTGCCCACGCCGGCACTAAATTAGAATTCGCGATTAATACACGTGGTGCATGTTCATGTGTACGGAATACAGCAACTGGCTTTCCTGATTGAATTAGAAGTGTTTCATCATTCTCTAATTCTTTTAATGACTTAATAATTTGCTCATAGCTCTCCCAATTACGTGCCGCTTTACCGATTCCACCGTAGACAATCAGCTCATCAGGATTTTCAGCTACTTCAGGATCTAAATTATTCATTAACATACGCATCGCAGCTTCCTGTGTCCATCCTTTACACGAAAGCACCGTTCCCCTTGGCGCATGAATTGTAGTTGTTGTTTTCATATTGCCATCCCCTTTGTTTTAATTTGATAATTCCACTAAATCATCACTTTCTAATAAATATTCCGCTAATGCTTCAATTTCATCTCCAATCGGCTGATCCGATAAAAGCGGTGGGCAAAATTCTCGTACCTTTTTCAAATACTTATATGTTGTTGGTGATAGTTGCTCTTCTGCCTTATCTAGATGAATAGCCTGTGATGCACAAATCATCTCTATCGCTATGACACGAGCAGCATTGTGGACGATTTGACGCACTTGTCGAGCAGATGTCGTACCCATGCTTACATGATCCTCTTGGTTGCCTGACGTCGGTATAGAATCCACACTAGAAGGATGTGCCAACACTTTATTTTCAGAAACAATAGATGCCGCTGTATATTGTGCAATCATTAGTCCACATTCAATACCAGGATTTGTCGCTAAAAATGGCGGCAAACCTTCATTAAGATACGGATTAACCATTCGCTCTGTACGTCGCTCTGAAATATTAGCCCACTCACTTACACCAACTTTTAAGAAGTCCATCGCTAATGCAATCGGCTGACCGTGGAAATGCCCTCCTGATAACACTTCTCCATTTTCTAAAACAATCGGATTATCTGTCGTTGCATTCATCTCAGTTTGCACGCGGTCCTGTGCATAGAAAAATGACTGCCAGGAAGCACCATGCACTTGCGGAATACAACGTAATGAATAGGCATCCTGCATCCGTATCTCACCTTGCTTCGTCACACGTTTACTTCCCTCAAGCCACTTACGAATTCGCCCGCCTACAAGCTCTAATTCCGGATGTGGTCTTACTGCTAAAAGTGCTGGGTCAAACGCTGATGTAATCCCTTTTAGCGCCTCAAGCGTTAAACTCGCTGCCATATCTGCCGCAAGCCCAATACGCTCTGCTTCGTTCACCGTTAAAACACCAATACCTGTCATTGCTTGTGTACCGTTAACAAGCGCTAGCCCTTCCTTAGCCTGGAGTCGAACCGGCGTTAGCCCTGCTTGCTCTAAAGCCGAACTACCGCTCATAACCTCTCCGTTAAACTCGGCCTTACCTTCACCTACTAGCACTAAAGCCAAATGTGATAACGGCGCTAAATCCCCACTTGCTCCAACCGAGCCTTGAGATGGTACAATCGGGTGCACTCCCTTATTTATAAAATCCACTAGTAGTTGCACTGTTTCCTGACGAATCCCTGAAAAACCACGCGCTAAAGCATTGGCACGTAAAACCATCATTGCACGCACAACATCTGTTGGAAATGGAGCACCAACACCTGTTGCATCTGAGCGCAATAAGTTTAGTTGTAAAAGCTCAATGTCTTCCTCTTTAATTTTTATATTACTTAATTTTCCAAACCCTGTATTCACACCATAAATTGTTTGCCCTTCAGCTAAACGCTTTTCTATTCGTTCTCTACTTAAGCAAATACGCTCCACACTTTCTGTAGATAGTGCAACCGTAGCACGACCTTTTACAATTTCTTCTATTCGTTGTCTCGTTAATGTATTGCCATCCAGCTCAATGATCGACTTCATATGATATCCTCCCATTCCTTCTGTGCTATGTAAAAAATGCTTTTTATAATAGCGATTACTCTATTTACATTGTACTAACTACCTTTTTCAGAAAATAGAGAATTTTAAAAGAAAAAACATGATTTATTTCAGATTTTTTGTTATTTTTAATAATATAATCGTATTTTTTTACGAAACTAGATTGTTTTAAGGAGATTAATTGTCATGAGGGTGTTATTAATTGATCGAGATCCTACTGAACTTACAGGTATTCGTTGGTTTTTACATACGTATTTTCCTGGAGATGTAACGATTGAAATGTGTACAGCTATAAATGAGGCGCCTCAAAGTATCCAGCAATTCGAGCCTGAGGTAATACTGCTGAACATCGACCTAATTTCAAATAATCGTTTAACTGCACTTTACCGTGTTTTGCAAAAACAATCGGGAACTATTCTAGCTATGACGACGGAGCCATTATTTAAAAATGCATTGAGGGCAATTGATTTACAGGTCGCACATCTTTTTGTTAAACCAATTGATTTAGAAATATTAAAGCAAAAACTCACTGCTATTTCTCTTCGTACACCAAAGCCAAAGGTAGCTTATCAAGAAACTTCTGATGAATCTTTTTACTATCGATTATTTTTAGATAGTAAGACAAGTTCAATAGAAACAAATATACATTTCACCATGATCGAGCCTGAGCATTCAGAAATGTTTAACAAGCTGTTCAACTGGCTCCAGCAAACACCTATTTTTTATCATATGAAGATTTATCCTTTATCAGATAGAATCGTCTGCTTATTTCAAACGGATGATTTAAAAATTGTTGAAAAGGATGTTCGGACATTAATGAAGGAATGGTGGCTGTCACACAATAGCTCTTTAAATATCGGGATTTATGATGGAGAACCTACAACGATAAAGAATATGTATACATTAACAGAGCGTGCCCTTCATCAAAGTTTTTATGAAGGCTTTGGACACATTTTCTATGCGAGCAAACAGTTTGAAACGCAGCCTCTCGATCCTTTGTTAACACCAGAGGAGCAACAATTACTAATAAGTAGTTTAGAGGTCGGAAATCTTGAAACCGTCAAAGCATTTTTATATCGACTATCTAATGAAGGAATTTATTATGAGCAAGATGACTTACGTATTCATCTAACGAGTGTATTGGCACAAATTCGCCGCTTTATGCTGAAATATAAATTACATGAGAAAGCTGCAATTGAGCAAAATTATCGCCAGCTTTTTCATTTAATCATCGAGCATCCGATATTTTATACCATTCTAAATAGCATTATTTCGTTTACTCAAAGACTTATTGAATTGGCTCGTGAGGCACGATTAGAAAAACGAGCTGACTATGTAGAACTGGCAATAGAAATTATCGATCAACAATTTCAGGATAGCGGGTTATCTTTACCATTCGTTGCCCATAAATTAGGGATTAGCCCCAATTATTTAAGTACCATCTTTTCAAAGAAACAAGGATTGCCTTTTAAGCGCTATCTACAGCAAGTTCGTATTCATAATGCTACAAAAATGCTTTTAGAAACCGATTTTGCTATTAGCGAAATTGCCCAACTAAATGGTTTTGATGATTCAAATTACTTCATTAAAATTTTTAAACAGCAAATAGGAATTACTCCTAACCGTTATCGTAAAGCTTGAAAAGAAGTACGCTAGAATTTTTCAATTAGCATAATTTTTTTCAATTTGAAAGGATTTAACACAAGGATTCTCATTATTTCTATTTACCTTTAGTCGTCATAATATAGAAGCATTTATCTTCTTATTTCTTCATAACGTTTTAGAAAAGCTTAAATATCACAAAAATCTATGCATATATTAATAATTTTACACATAAATTTAAAGTTTATATCTTAATGTAAAAATTCTTTAACAATAATCATTATAATTTACTAGCAATTCTATTTTATATTTGTTATAGTAATTCATGAAGAGTTCAACTCTCATCTTTTTTTCAGGAGGTAAACTAATATGACAAATGCAAATGATCGTAGCCGCCGCTTCACAACAGCAGGTGGTGCACCCGTAGTAAGCAACCATGACTCAATGTCAGCAGGTCCTCGTGGTCCTCTATTACTTCAAGATGTATGGTTAGTTGAAAAATTAGCAAACTTCAACCGTGAAGTGATTCCTGAACGTCGTATGCACGCTAAAGGCTCAGGTGCATTCGGTACTTTCACTGTAACTCATGATATTACTAAATATACAAAAGCTAAAATCTTCTCAGAGGTTGGGAAAAAAACAGAAATGTTCGCACGCTTCTCAACTGTTGCGGGTGAGCGCGGTGCAGCAGATGCTGAGCGTGATATTCGTGGATTTGCGCTTAAATTCTATACAGAAGAGGGTAACTGGGATTTAGTTGGTAATAATACACCTGTCTTCTTCTTCCGTGATCCATTACACTTTACTGATTTAAACCACGTGGTAAAACGTGATCCACGTACAAATATGAAAAACGCAAATTCAAACTGGGATTTCTGGACTTTATTACCGGAAGCGCTTCACCAAGTAACAATAGTTATGTCTGACCGTGGTATCCCAGCTGGCTACCGCCATATGCATGGTTTCGGTTCTCACACTTATAGCTTCATTAATGCTGAAAACGAGCGCGTATGGGTTAAATTCCACTTCCGTACAGAGCAAAGTATTCAAAACTTAACTGGTGATGAGGCAGCGGAATTGATCGGTAAAGACCGTGAATCTTCACAACGCGATCTATATGAGTCAATCGAAAAAGGCGACTTCCCTAAATGGAAAATGTACATTCAAGTAATGACAGAAGAACAAGCTCGTGAATTACCATATAACCCATTTGACTTAACAAAAGTATGGTATAAAAAAGACTTCCCACTAATTCCTGTTGGTGAATTCGAGTTAAACAAAAATCCAGACAATTACTTTGCAGAAGTTGAGCAAGCAGCGTTTGCACCATCTAACATTGTTCCTGGTATTAGCTTCTCTCCAGACAAAATGTTACAAGGTCGTATCTTTGCATATGCTGATGCACATCGCTACCGCTTAGGTGTAAACCACCACTCGCTTCCTGTAAACGCACCAAAATGCCCATTCCGCTCATTCCACCGCGATGGTGCTATGCGTTTCGACGGCAACCTTGGTTCAACTTTGGGCTATGAACCAAATAGCTACGGCGAATGGGAGCATAATTTAGATCATAAAGAACCTGACTTACGTATTGACGGTCATGCTGGTATCCACGACTTCCGTGAAGATGACAACAATTACTTCGAGCAGCCAGGTAAATTATTCCGTCTAATGACTGCAGAAGAGCAACAACGCCTATTCGAAACTACAGCTAACGATATGGCGTCAGTTGAGGAGTTCATCAAACGTCGTCACATCCTTCACTGCTATTTAGCTGATCCAGCATATGGTGAAGGTGTAGCAAAAGCGATGGGTCTTTCATTAGAAGGTATGGATCTTTCAAACCCATACGTAAAACAACCAACTAACGTTTAATTTATTTCAGCCTAGGCTTAATTGATTTTTTCCACTTATTATTGATATCCAAATCCAACTTTTTACTCCATGCGAAGAGCAACTTCACATGGAGTTTTTTTACGTTTTAATGATTAAGAAAGGCTTGTGCCTAAAAAATAGACACAAGCCTTACGCTTTGAATTATTGATAAATCTGACTGCCCGCCTTTTTAAATTCCTCTGCCTTTTCCTGCATACCTTTATGAATAGCTTCCGTAGTATTCATATCTTTATCCTTTGCATAAGTACGAATATCCTGCGAGATTCTCATACTACAAAACTTAGGTCCACACATTGAACAGAAGTGCGCTGTTTTCGCCCCTTCTGCAGGTAATGTTTCATCATGATATTCTACTGCTCGCTCTGGATCTAGCGCTAAGTTGAATTGATCGCGCCAGCGGAATTCGAAGCGTGCTTTAGATAATGCATCGTCACGCTGCTGTGCTCCCAGATGCCCTTTCGCTAAATCAGCTGCGTGTGCAGCAATTTTATACGTAATAACCCCTACTCGAACATCCTCCCGATTTGGTAACCCTAAATGTTCTTTAGGTGTTACATAGCACAGCATTGCCGTACCAAACCAGCCTATCATTGCAGCACCAATAGCTGATGTAATATGGTCATAGCCAGGAGCAATATCTGTTGTCAACGGCCCTAAAGTATAGAAAGGAGCTTCCTTACACACCTCTAACTGCTTGTCCATATTTTCTTTAATAAGATGCATTGGTACATGCCCTGGTCCTTCTACCATCACCTGTACATCATGCTTCCAGGCAATTTGCGTTAATTCCCCTAGCGTTTCTAGCTCTGCAAACTGCGCCTCATCATTAGCATCTGCGATAGAACCTGGACGTAAACCGTCACCTAAAGAGAAGGCAACATCATATGTTTTCATAATTTCGCAGATTTCTTCAAAATGCGTATATAAGAAGCTCTCTTGGTGGTGATATAAACACCATTGTGCCATAATCGAACCGCCACGGGACACTATACCCGTTACACGATTCGCCGTTAATGGTACATAGCGTAGCAACACCCCTGCGTGAATTGTGAAGTAATCAACACCTTGCTCAGCCTGCTCAATCAACGTATCACGATACACTTCCCACGTTAAATCCTCTGCCACACCATTTACTTTTTCTAGCGCTTGATAAATCGGTACTGTCCCTACTGGCACTGCGGCATTACGGATAATCCATTCACGCGTCGTATGAATATGCTTACCAGTCGATAAATCCATAATGTTATCAGCACCCCAACGTGTAGCCCACGTCATTTTTTCTACCTCTTCCGCAATAGAGGATGACACCGCTGAATTTCCAATATTGGCGTTGATTTTCACATGGAAGTTACGTCCAATAATCATTGGCTCGGCCTCAGGGTGGTTAATATTAGAAGGTAAAATAGCTCGACCCGCCGCAATCTCTGAGCGCACAAATTCAGGATCTATGTTTTCGCGAATCGCTACAAACTCCATTTCTGGCGTAATGATTCCTTTTCGCGCATAGTGAAGCTGCGTTACATTACCACCTTTCTTAGCACGTAGAGGTTTTCTAGATAAATCCGGAAAAACATTTTCTTGAATACGTGGATCATCCGCATTACGGAAACCGTTATCCTCTGGCTTGATTGTACGACCTTCGTATTCCTCGACGTCACCACGTTCTCTGATCCATGTACTACATAAAGCTGGCAATCCCTTCGTAATATCTACTTTATATGCAGGATCCGTATACGGACCACTCGTATCATAAACACGAACTGGCGCATTTTCCTCTTCACCGAAGCTACCTGTCGTTGGACTTAAAGCAATCTCACGCATTGGCACTAAAATATCTGGTCGTGATCCTTCCACATACACTTTTTTGCTTCCATCAAAATTTGACATAATCGTAATATTCTTTTCGCTAACTGTTGTCATGAACTATTTCGCTCCCGTTTTTACGTATTTTTATACAAGGACCAAATCTAGCTCACCCCTCAAAAAACAAAAGCCGAATCCAAAAATTTTTTGGATCCGGCTAAGAATGTAAAGGTATAGTTATCGCAAAGAGCTTATATTGCAATAAAGGTTAACTTTCCCACGCTGGTATGAGCCAGATCAGGTCCAAAGGGTCAAGAAACCTCTATGCGTTTCCCTCTCAGCCCGACTCATCAGACTCCCCTAGTTAATGCTATTAAGTTTGATGATAGTGTAGCAGATATTGCTAAGAGATGGAAGCTTCATTTGATAATTTTTGGCTTATCATCAAAACGTGTGGTTGATTTCCGTTCCGGCTGGGCGCTTTCCTGGGGGCGTCCGATGAGCCGCTTCACTCGCTTTGCTCGCTCCAGGGTCTCATCTGTGACGCTGATCCCCAAGGAGTCGCCCAGCCTCCACTCCAATCAACCTATTTACATTACATACGTTTTAAAAAATATAATCACTAACTTTTTGGTGATTAGCCTATTTTAAAAAATCAGAAGGATAGCCACTTACTCAAGCTAGGCTGTCACTCTATCTTATTCCAAATAAAATCCAGCAGTTAGGTAAACAACAGCTCCGCTACATAAATCACAATCGTCACGGTAATACAGCTTACAATCGTTGAGAATAAAACAGTTTGTGCAGCAGTTGCAGATTCCACACCATATTCTAATGCTAGACTAGAGCTATTACGTGATGTCGGGAAAGAACTAGCTATAAAAAGAGATTGTGCCACGACACCATCTAGGCCAAGTGTAAAAATAATCAGTAAAGCTACAGCTGGCCCTATGATTAGTCGTGTAAAACAACTAATAAATACCGTCTTATTGAACATCGATTTGATTTCAAGCTGTGATAGCTGTGCCCCTAACGTTATTAACGCTACAGCGATAAAGCCATCTGCCACATGGTCTATCGGAATTTTTATAAACTGTGGAATAGTGATATCAAAATAGTTCATCGCTACACCAATAATAAGGGCATGAATAATAGGCATTTTGAGGAAATCTTTCACAATAGACATGCCTGATTTTGTTGAAGAAATTAAATTGTACAAGCCATATGTATAGGTCGTCATATTTTGAAAGATCACGAGAATGACCTGAATCGCTACTCCAATCGGCTGCGTCACGAAAATCATCTGCGCGACTGGAATACCATAGTTTCCTGAATTAATAAGGACTACACTATTTTTAAACACCGCAGCCTCTGTTTTTACTAAACCAAGTCCCTTTGCTATAAAGTGACTAAGCACCATTTGACTGCCGATAAAGAGTAATATAAATAATGCAACTTCTACAAGAACTGGCAGCTCTATATGCGTTTCATATAAATTCACAAAAACAGCTGCTGGCATAAAGCAATATGTAATAAGCTGAGATAATGCCTTTAAATTAAAGTGAAATTTCTTTTGTAAAACTGCGCCGAGTACTAGAAGTACCAAAATAGGAGCGACAATCTGGAAGAAAATCATACCGAGATACATCATAGTGATCCCCCCTTTCCCTTCCTATAGTAGTGCTGTTTTTTCGCTCGGTCAATGCACCTCAATGTTATCTCATCATTCATGAAAGGTATTTTCTTCAGAAATGCACAATACTAATCCAGTGTTTTTTATCAGGAAAAAACGCAAAAAAAGACTGCCTCCAATATCAGGCAGTCCTTCTTAAAATTCATCCTTTAACATTAAGCAAGCTTAAATCGATTAACGACCGCTTGTAATTCATTTGAAATCTCTTTCATATTATTAATGGAATCTGCAACCTTTTGTAGCTCCGCTTGCTGATCAATAGCAGACGCACTTACCTGTTCCGCAGATGCAGCAGTCTCCTCTGAAATAGCTGAAATACTTTGGATTGCCATAATCGCTTGATTTTTATGCTCTAACATATGAGAAAGCTGAGTCATTAATTCATTAATTGAAGTTGCGATAGAACTAGAAAGCTCACTATTATCTTTAAACGCAAGCTCCGTGCCTTGTACTGATTCATTTTGAGCTTCTATTAAGCCCGCATTTGAAGCAATAACAGCAACTGTTTGCTGAGAATTCACAAGAATACTATCTACTGTTCGCTTTATGACCTCTGTTTCATTTTTTGATTGCTCTGCTAGCTTTCGCACTTCCTCTGCAACAACTGCAAAACCTTTACCATGTTCACCAGCTCGAGCAGCTTCTATGCTTGCATTTAAAGCTAATAAATTTGTTTGCTCGGTAATACCTTGAATAGACGAGATCACTTGATTAATATTGGCAATATTGGACGCCAAAGACTCGACTTGCTGTTGAACACGCCCATTCATTGTATTTGTTTCTGCATTACGTTCACGTAAGCTTTCGACTTCTTTCATTCCTTTATCTGTAGTTGCTTTCGTTTTATTCGATAGCTCATCCATTTCATTCGAAAGCGATGTAATGGCATCAATCTGATCGGATAGATCAATCATTCGATAATTTGTTTCTTCTGTATCCTCAGATTGTTTTGATGCCCCTTGTGCAATTTCATTAATAGCTACAGAAACCTCTTGACTTGAAGCTACTATTTCATTAAATGCTTCATGAACATGATTGGATGATTGATTAAGCAATGTCGTCGAATTCAGAACCGTTTGAATGGCACTATTCGTTTGATCTAGCATATTATTATAAGCTAGTGCAACCATACCAATCTCATCAGGCTTAATATATTTCTCATCCACTTTTTGAGTTAAATCTCCTTCTGCCGCCGTTTCAATAGAAGTACGTAAAAACTTTAATGGCTTCAATAGTTTATAGATAAATAGTGCACTAGCAACGGTCATTAAAACGACTATAATAATTGAGGCTATAATTGTAAAAATAAGTACATGATTATAAGTTTCTAATATTTTGGATTTAGGTAGCACTATTTGTACAGTCCACGTCTCATCAATTCCATCTAAAATCATCGGAGCAAAAACATTAAATGCATTTTCCTTAAGTTCTGCCGAATCCATATACATACTTTTTAGCTCGCCATTATCCATAGTTTGCTTAATGCTTGTCCAATCCATATGATCTTGCATATTTAATCCCTTTAAAGCCTCACCGAAGCTATTTGCAGTTAAAACCCCATTATTAGTAATAATTGCAGCATAGCCACCATCTGGCTTTACGGACTCTGTCAATTCAGTTAAATAATCAATAGCCAAATCTGCCGTCAATATGCCGAAAAATGATCCTGAAGCATCGACTAATGGAACAGAAATCGTTGTCATTAGTACTGTTTTTCCATTTACATTATAATCATAAGGCTCCGTTAAAACTGCTCGCTCCTCTTCTTTCGGTATCCAATACCACTCTGAAACACTCTTATCTTCTAGACCTTCAAGAGAAGCAGTTATTATTTTATTCTCATCTTTACTTAAGTAAGGGACAAAGCGATTTTTTGAATCCACTAAAGTAGCATGAATTGTCGGATCTATCTTTGTGGAATTCTGTTCAAAAACAGCGCCTACACCAAGTAAATCTTCATTATTAACTAAATTACTTTCCATCATATCTATGACGCCTTTAGCAGAAAGCTCGCCATTTTTCTCCATACTTTCAATTATCCGCTTCGTTGTCAGTAATGTATTATTTACTTTCTCAAAACGTTCACCCATCTTTGCTGCTGAATATTCTGCAGTTTCAAGCGTCGCACTTTCCGCATCATCAACACTTTGAGTCTTTAAAATATTGCCTGTAATCGTTGTATAAGTAATAAATAATACTAAAAATAACCCTATTATTAGGGAAGATAGTTTTAAAGCAATACTCTTAGATTTTTTCATCACAACACCCCTTTTTTATAACATAATAATGGATGGAATGTTGTACCACAATAAAAGATTTAGCGAATAAAGTAGAATTTTATAAATTTATCGAGGAATTTCAGGAAAGTATTAAGTATTACGAAAAAAGGACTATTGTTTTACTTCATTATGCTAAACAACAAAATATACCCACTTTTATACTAAATTAAAGTATTCTATGATATATTATCCATTAAATACAATGATCGGAGTGACTGAAATGAAGAATAAAGCGTTCACTACTTTTATGGCAACTGCTATTACAGCAACGTTAGTGTTGCCAGCGTCAACTGCAAACGCTGCTTCTAATGATTCACCTTTAAACCACTCAATTCAAATTGATGAGCAGATAGTTGCAGCCAAAACAAAGGTTCCATCAGGTCAAACCGTTACCATTACCAATATCACTAAAGATAAAGTAAGTACATCCAATGGCCAATTTAAAATTAGTCAGTCGCTGAAGCCTCTCTTTAATACATCGAATAAAACTGCATTAACGAATGCCGAAGCCACAGTCGTAGTGAAAAACGGTGAAATTACAAGCGTTACAGCACTAACATTAAATAAAGCTGGTACAAACAAAAAAACAGTGTATTTTGATGGCGGTGATGCACAGATAGCAGGAAATCTAACCGTAAATGCGGATTATGTTAAAGTGCAAAATATTGATATTGACGGTGAATTTATCATAACGAACCGAGTAAAGAAAGCAATTACTATCGATGGAGTAGATGTTGAGGAGACGATCACATTCAAGCCTCTACTGACGAGAAAAGTAAATTGGTTATATGTCTCTTTAAAAGATATTAAATCCTCAAAGATTAATGTGGAACGCTCTAAAATAAATGTGACTTCTGACCAACCTATTTCTAAAGTCGATGTGGTAGGTAAAGTTAATACATTTGAAGTTAAGGCTAATGTTGATAAACTTATAATCGATGTTGAAAAGGATTTTAGCCTTTATGGAGAAGGTAAAATTGAGCAAGTAATTGTCAAACACGGAGCGAAGGTAGCTTTAGATTCAGGACATCAAATTAACAAAGTGCAGGTGGATGATAAAAAGGCCTCTGTAATTTTACCAGTCGTGAATAAATCAGAGCTAAGTAAATTAGTGTCTACACCTCCGTATGTTGCAGTTTCTTATAATGGAAATGACATTTTAACAACTGAAAAATGGACAACACAAGCTGAGCGTTCTGCTTTCGAATCCGTAGTAGCAAGTGCAGGAGCAGTAGCTAATAATCCCAACGCCTCACAGGAACAAGTGAGCAATGCGATTACACACTATAAAAACGCATTAGTAGCTTATCAAGCCGCACAAAAGAATGGAACAAAATATACTTATGGCGATAAATCTTCACTTCAATCGCTTATCAATTCTGTTCAGTATGTTACGGTCTCTTGGAATAATGGTAATGATGTAGCTTCATATGTACCTTGGACGACTCAAAGTGAGAAGGATGCTTTAGCTTCTGCCGTTTCATCTGCTCAGTATGTTGTAAATAATAGCTATTCAACTCAGTCTGATATCACAAATTCTATTAGCAATTTAAACTACGCGATCACGGTTTATAAGAATGCACAAAAATATGGTACTTACCAAACTAATACCGATCGATCTGCCCTTTTATCGCTTATTAACTCTGTTCAGTATGTTGCAGTTTCTTGGAATAACGGTAATGATGTAGCATCATATACACCGTGGACGACTCAAAGTGAGAAGGATGCTTTAGTCTCTGCCGTTTCATCCGCTCAGTCTGTTGCAAATAATAGTTATTCAACTCAGTCTGATATCTCAAATTCTATTAGCAATTTAAACTACGCAATCACTGTTTATAAAAATGCACAAAAATATGGTACTTACCAAACTAATGCCGATCGATCTGCCCTTTCATCACTTATTAACTCTGTTCAATATGTGACCGTTTCTGTCAATGGATCTGAATTATCTTCTAATGTCACTTGGACGACACAAAGCGAAAAAGACGCTTTAGTCAATGCGGTTTCATACGCTCAAAGTGTTGCCAATAATGGCTACTCGTCTCAGTCAGAAATATCATCTGCATATAATTATTTATATAATGCTATTTCAACGTATAGAAGTACTCATAAATCCGGTGTAAATTATCGAAATTATGTTGATAAATCTTGGCTAACGTCACTCATTAATTCTGTTCAGTATGTAAAGACTTCTGCTAATGGAGATGGAACTGACGTACCCAATTATGAAAAGTGGACAACAGAAAGAGCAAAACGTGACTTAGACAGAGCAGTGCAAAACGCTCAATCTGTTGCCAGTAACTCCTATGCATCTTCGTACGAAGTGACAGATGCTATTAACAGTTTAGACAAGGCAATCAGCATTTATAAGGAAGCCCAAAGTTACGGTAATCAAAAATAGAAAATAAAAAGGACTCTACACCGAGAGAGTCCTTTTTATTTCTTATATTGAGCTAGTCTTAGACCAAAACATCTATTTGAACTTTTGTATATTCCCTTTTCCAGTTTTTATATCAAAAGGATCCCTTATGACAAGTCATTCACGTGTTTTAATTGATATCGGGGCTATCCGTCAGTCCGACCATTCTATCGGTTTATAAAATAAAAACAACAGGAATAGATTTCCGTAGCCTGTTGTTTTTTCGTTATACAAGCAATATTGCTGCTGTATATGCTTTAAAATCGCCTAAATAATTCTCGATGATTGCTTGGAGTATGTTTAATTCAATAGCCTGATAATCATGCACAGCAATATTTCGGAACCCAACCATATTCATTAATGTTTTTGCTAATTCATGGTCAATAATGTTATTCTCCTCAAGTAACTTGAATGCTTCTCTACTCGTTTTAGGTAAACCAAGCTTTAAATCACTAACAATATGCATCGCCAAATCAATACTAGCTTCACACGCACGTTGAATATTCAAAATGATACTATCCTGCTTCGTAAAATCTTGCAAATTTTCAGGATTACTACCATACACTTCGTTGACACGCTTCACACAACGTTCAATTGTAGCAATTTTATTTAGAACAACATCATTAGTTACCATAGACACTACCCCTCTCTTCAATTGATCTCAAAATCTCCGCACGTTGTTCATTTAACGTTACATACATTGATAGGGCCTTCATTCGTTCTTTAACAAAGGTGTTCTCATCTTGGCAATCAATGACCATACCACTTGAAAAAATTTGTGCTGCAAACACTGTATCAACCGTCTTCATATCGACTAAATCAATATCAACATTACAAGCCTGTGCAATTTCTCCGGCTAATAGAAAACGTTCGTAACTTGAGAGAGGCTTATCTGCAAAATACGCTATATCTAAATCACTATCTTCACGTGCCGAACCCCGCGCATAAGAACCAAAAACAATAACAAAGGCTGGTTTAACAGCCGTAGCTAACTTTTCAACAACTACCTTCTGCCAGTTTCGTTGCAAATAAAACACCCCCACTCCTTCTTAAAATCATTATAACAAAACTTTATCCTTAGTATGAGGGTTCTATCCGTCAGTTCCAGGAGTCTATCCGTTCGTTTGTTTGATCGTTCTATCCATCTCGATTGAAAAAAGCAGACTACGGACTTATCTGCTTGTTTACATTTCGTAAGCTCATAAGTACATAAGACACAAAATCTTAAAAAAAATGCAAAATCTATCTACCTATTCCCCAAAATATACATAAAAAAATCCTAAGCTATGATAAAATTGGTTTATCAACATATATTAGGATAATTCCGTCTAGACAGGACCCTTTTCAGCAAATAAATAATTAATCGTTTCTTAAGGCAATTAAAGGTTTTACCTAGGATAAAAACCCTATGATTTACCATTACACTTTTCAAAACAACAGGAGGTTTCTCATATCATGAAAAACAAAAGAAAACTAGCTTTACTCGCCCTAGTTGCTGTCCCTTCACTGATCTATACTGCACCAACTACGTCAGCATCGGCTGCTGATGTTTCTGGACATGCAAAAACGGCTTACATATACAATAATAATTATTACTACAACTCAAACGTTACAAATGTTGTACAACTTATTTCGAACATTAACGATACTTATTACTCATTCCAAGCAAACCTTGAGGCAGCCCTCAAAGCCTACAACGAGTTAACTGAAACGGAAAAACAATACGTCACGAATTATTCAACACTATCAAATCATCAACAAACGAGAGTAGCGTATCGTAAGCTTGCTGCACAAATTGATGAGAAATTAGCCTCTGTGGAGTCAACTTCTGTTAATTACTACCAAAACGTCGTAGAAACGAAAGATTGGTACAATACGTTAAATGCAGCGCAAAAAACCTTTGTGAGTGCTGAATCACAAAGAATACTGAATTCCTATATCACGCCAAATACATCTATCGATAAAGTGGTCAATAAAATCCAATTGTTAAACTCTTCTCGTATTAGCTTCCATCAGGATGTAGCTGATGCGAGAGCCGAGCTCAATGCACTACGCAAACATACAAACGTCTCATTACCTGCTGGCGTCGAAAAGATTTTATTAGATGCTGAACAGCTTGTTGTGAAGGATAAAGCAGCGGCTAAGGAAGTAGAAAATGCTATTGCAGCTTTATCGCCTAAAACGTCCACTGCTCAAGATGTACAGGCAGTCAAAACAGCTTTCGAAGCTTTAACACCCGTGCAACAGCAGCTTGTGCCAAATGTCTGGACATTAGCAGACTATGTAAATGGTAAATATGATCTGCCGGCTAAAGGAAATGCGAAAAAAACACCGACTTTTTCTGACAAAGCAGCCTTACCTGGTAAAATCACGGCTATGACTAGAAACAAAAATACCTATACAGCAAAAATTAATGTTGCTGACTCAGAAAATAGTACAGAGCGCTTTGTTTTAACAACGAAATCCAATATGACTGTTATTATTCCACCGCTAGGAACTCTTCTTAATGAGGATACTGGCGTAATGGAAATTCAAATTACACGAAATTTGAATCGAATCACATTCCAAGCAACATTAAATAATAAACCAGTTGAATTTGAGGCAGATATGGAAATCATTCTCGAGAATTTACCACTGAATGCCTCCATCGTTCGTACCTATGACTTTAACGAGCAGATGCCAGCTGATTACACTGTAGAAGGAAATCAACATTTTATTCAAACATCTACACCAGGTACATTCCAGATCGTTAGAAATTAATCCCCTTCATGATCTCCAGTAAAGATTAAAAAAATCATAACCCTCTGCCGATACTTTGTTATTAGCAGAGGGTTTAACATTATCAAACCCCTCTTGAAAATTTTATTAGGCACATGTAACAAAATCTTATTAACATACCATAAAGAGGACTATGCCTTAGCAATACAGCAACGACTTTCTTCTTCCTTGTTTTCCTAAACATATTCCTCTTTTCCACTTCCCTTAGTCCAGCAACCTTTTATGCCATGTCACACCCTTCAATTAACTAGTTCTTTTGTCGCGCATTTCATAAAAATTTTTAAAATCATTGACATCTGTCATAAATCCAGCATATTCTTTAATAAAGTTTCCTTAGAGAAACAATATAAAGCACGGGAAAGATTATTAAGGAAAGGAATAAAAAAGGCGTATGACAAAAACATTGAGACCACTTTCAGAATGCTCATTTGGAGATTGTTTTTTAATAAAAGAAATAAATATTGAAGGTCCTTTAAGAAGAAGATTATTAGATTTAGGCTTTGTGAAAGGAGCAGAAATCTCTGTTCTTCGTAAAAGTCCTTTAGGAGACCCTGTTGCTTATCGTGTAAGCAATACAACAATTGCATTACGTAATGATGAAAGCTCTAGAATTCTAGGAGAAATCGTTAGGGGGGCTATAAAGTGAGCGTAAATAGAATAGCTTTAGCAGGTAATCCAAATACCGGTAAAAGCACATTGTTTAATACATTAACAGGATTGAAGCAGCATACCGGAAACTGGCCGGGAAAAACAGTTGTCCATGCAGAAGGATCCTTTGAACATAACGGTGAACAATATGTACTCGTGGATTTACCCGGTACCTATTCTTTATTTTCAAATTCAGCAGATGAGGAAGTCGCAAGAGATTATATTATTTTTGATCAACCAGATGCAACGATTGTTGTGCTGGATGCAACATCATTAGAAAGAAATTTAAATCTCGCACTCCAAGTATTGGAAATGACTAACAATGTCATCATTTGTATCAACTTAATTGATGAAGCTGAGAAAAAAGGTATCCGAATTGATGACAAGAAATTGGCTCGTGAACTGGGAGTCCCAGTCGTAAAAATATCAGCCAGAAATAAAAAAGGAATTGATCAATTATTAGATACATTAAATCAACTAGTGCACGGGCAAATTGTTACGACCCCTTATCGTATGACCTATTCGAAAGAAATAGAGGAAGCCATTTTAAAAGTAGAATCGAAAATAAAAGGCTATTTTGATGGTAAATATCCATCGAGATGGATTGCCCTTCGTTTACTTGATGGAGATGAGGAATTGATCTTAAAACTACAAAATCATAAAAATAATAGACAAGGAGAGGTGATAACAAATGGAGCCCCAGTCAGTGTTAAATCATAACTTACTAAAAGACATATTGGCTGAAGTGAAAGAAGTCTCGAATGAGGATATTCGAGATGAAATCGTTAGTGATATTTATGCTAAAAGCAAATCTTTATGTAAAAAAGTAGTGTCGGAGCAGCAGCCGGGACTATATAGATCCGATAAATTAGATGAAATTTTCACATCTCGTATTTGGGGATTCCCTATTATGCTTATTCTGCTTGGAACTGTCTTTTACATTACGATTGCTGGCGCAAACGTACCATCAAGCATGTTAGCGGATTTATTTGGCTATCTAGAGGGTAAGCTAACAATAATTTTTGAAGCAATGCACGCACCAGAATGGCTACATGGTATTTTAGTGCTTGGGCTGTTTAGAGGAACCGGTTGGGTTATTAGCGTTATGCTACCGCCAATGGCTATCTTCTTCCCTATCTTCGCCTTACTAGAAAACTACGGTTACCTACCACGCGTAGCATTTAACATGGACCGTTTATTTAAACGAGCAGGAGGACACGGGAAGCAATCATTAACAATGGCAATGGGCTTTGGCTGTAATGCTGCCGCTATTCTATCTACGAGAATAATAGAATCTCCTCGTGAACGAATGCTGGCCATTTTAACGAACAATTTTGTCCCTTGTAACGGGAGATGGCCAACACTTATTTTATTAGCATCATTATTTATGACAATGGGTTTTACAGGGGCAACAGGTACATTTATGACAGCAGCAATTTTAATGGGATTTGTCCTGTTAGGTGTTGTTGTAACATTAACTGTATCCTGGGTTCTTTCTAAAACGGCTTTAAAGGGTGTACCCACTCATTACACATTAGAGCTTCCACCATTCCGTAGACCAAAGTTCTGGAATACGATTTTAAGAGCAAGTATTGATAAAGCATGGAATGTACTAAAAAGAGCGGTTATCGTTGCAGCGCCTGCCTCTATTTTGACTTGGATATTCGCAAATATTTACATTGGTGATACAAGTATTTTAATGCATTTTGTTAACTTTTTAGATCCGTTTGGTCAGGCTCTTGGTATGGATGGCTTTATTTTGGCCGCCTTTATTCTTGGGTTACCAGCTAATGAAATTGTGGTCCCTATCCTAATTATGGCGTATTTATCTCAAGGAGCGATGCTTGAGATTGAAGATTTATCGAAGCTAAAGCAAGTGTTTATCGACCAAGGCTGGACGTGGCTGACAGCTTTAAATATGATGTTATTCTCACTTCTACACTTCCCTTGCGGAACGACTTTAGTAAACATTTATAAAGAAACAAAAAGTCCGAAATGGACATTTATGTCATTTTTGATTCCAACTGTCATTGCCATTGGCGTAACATGGCTAACGGCAACAATTGCTCGAGCGTTTGGTTGGGTGTGATGATGAAGGGGCTGTTTAATGCCCCTCTTTTTTATTCTTCGAAATTTGTGTTTCAACTAGGTATTCAATAAAGTGTGAAACTTTATTGAGCGGGAGTTTTCTTTATCCCCATTTATTTTTTGCGAGCAATTATTCTCCCACCTAACTTTTTACTTTCGCAGAATTTGGAGGTGGGAGTCTTGTACCTGACGCTTCGCTTTCAGTACAATTTAATTACTGCCCGTTAATGCGGAATCAATTAGCTGGACCTCAAGCTCTTTGTGAAAGAGAAATAACCAAGTGGAAAATCATCCACTTGGTTATTTTTTGGTTGTTATCGATTTAAAAGCCTTATTTCTATCATTTATACATATTTATTATTTTGAAATCTTATCTTGAACAAGATATTTATTACCATATTTATCAACTATTACAATTACAATATAATCTCCCTCAATGAATGGGAACGTATTATTTGTAATAGGTTGCACTGTTCGTCCGTTTTTAAGCGGCGTTTTGCCATTGCCATTGCTAAGACTTGTTAATGCACCAGAAGTATTTGGATCAATAACCTCAATTGGTTTAACATTATCAATTTCTGTTTGTGTATATGTTTTACTATATACTTTGTAATAGTAGTTGACTTCTTCTCCAGGTTCCACTGAAGGATCTGAGAAGGTAAAGTCGAATGTTGCATTAATCTTATTACTTCTATCAACAGAAATAGGCTCCTGAAGCTTAGCACTTTCAATATTAGTTGTAAGAGTTCTATAAATATAAGATGCTGTAGGTTTACCATTTGCAAACGGTATTTGTGTATTGGCAATAATCGCACTGCCTTTATCTGTAATATCGGCATTTACCGTTAATGCAAAGCTTTGATTTACCGGATTATTAAACGTAATAATCATTTTTCTAGGTTTCCATGTCTCCCTTAAAGCTGCACCATCTTCCCAAGCCCATGTATAACTTGGTAAAGTCGCTGTTGTACCATCTAAGTTTGTAAAATTAAAGAATGATTGACCATTTTTAATAATACTTCCTGGATTAGCTGGGTCGCCGACTGCTTCTGAGAATGTAACCTCAAATGTTTTTCCATCAATTCGTTTAAAGATAGGATCTTCTACTCGTGGCGCTGTACCATCGGAATAGAAATCTTGCTTCATCCAACCAGCATTTGATTCATCATGATTATCCCCAGCATCATTAGCTTTGTAGACGCTAATATTACCATACGTATCCTCTGCTCCTAGATATACAACATACTCTGTATGTGGATTTAAAGTTACACCCTGTGCTTCAGTTAACGGGAATGCCCCTTTTCCACTTTTCTTAACACTTGGGCTACCTTTTAGTTTGTCCTCTAAGAATTTACGCTCTGCAGGTGTATCAATCTTTAAATTAGCTGAATCATTCGTTGTCCCATCTGCATTTTTCTTCGGTACAAACCAATAATGCAGTAAAGTTGTCTCATCAGTATTAAAGCTGATCATTGCTTTTGTATCATCTTTTTCCTTAGGCTTTACAACTAAGTCTTTAATTAACGGTGCTTTCGTGTCACCAATAATTTCTTTTGATGTCATTTTCGAAATTTCCCCACCACGGTCCTTTAAGACCATGTAAACAGAATAGCTTGAGAATGGATTAAGTTTGTCTTTAGAAATAGCCATAGGGAATTTTTTTGTGTCTGCCTCTAAATCAGCCGGACCAGAGCCAATTTCAATATAAATATCTTTTCCGCCTATTTGGAAGTAGCCCGATTTTAATGATGAATCCTTCGCAAATTCATTGACAAAGTCTCGTTCTGTAATCCCTTTGTCGGCTAAATATTGCTTAAATGTCTTTGTTTCACCATTGTCTACAATCGTATCAGGTAAAACCATATAATAATACGTACCAGCCTTATTTGGCTTGAATTCAACTTCAACTCGTCTGAAATTATCAGATTCGTCTGGTTTATTAATGACATTTTCAATAGAAATTTCTGGTTTAACAAATTTCTCATGGACATATTCTGCATAGTTTCGAGCATTTTTACCAGGTTCAACAGTATTGGTATTTTCAAATTCATTGCCTGCTAAGTCCTTAACGCCAGGTAATACTGTTACACGTAATGTATCACCATAGACAAAACCTGTTTCAGATGGAATTGTTAATAATACTTTTTTATCGCCTTCTTTATACTCTACAGCAGAAGGTTTAATTTTTTGCTGCCCTGTCGTATTGACGATAACTGTTCCTGATAAATCGTAGTTATTTACATTACGAGCGCTTTCAGGATCTAAGGCTTCATTTAGATATACATAAAACTGGTTTTCTTGACCTGCTGGTTCTAGCTTCGTCTTTTCTACAAACGGATAGATGTTATCAAGTTCACTTGTTGTAAACTCTTTCATAACAGCTGGATCTTTCGAGTTATTACCCGAATCATCCTTCATCACTACATAAAGTTGATACTCTGTTTCAGCGTTTAAACCTGTTAAAATATCAGTAATTCCAAGTTTACCCGCAACTGCCTTGCCCTTACCTGTTGGCTTAGCAATAATGTCTGCAGTTGTTGGATCTGCGGCAGTCGTCTTTTTACGCACATAGTAGTAATACTCCCCTGGTTCACTCGCTGTGAATTTTAACTCCGCACGTTTTCCGCCATTTAGTGGTGTTACTGTAAGTGACTTTACGACTGGCGGTGAGCCATCCTTCATTTGGAATGCTTGTGATTTAATATCTGAAGCATTTTTCGCTCCATCAACCACCATTACATAAACGACATATTCTTTTTTCTCACCTAGATTAGTGACTTTAACAGTATTTGTGCCTTTTACAGCTGCTCCTGTTCCACTTGCTGCATTTTCAGTAGAAATACGTTCTACCATTTCTCGCTTTGTTGGTGCATCAGCGCCCTTTTCACGAACTATATAATAGTAAGTGCCGACTTCATCTGACGTAAAATCCACCTGAGCATCGCTACCATTTAATGTTGTTACCTTCGTTATGTCAATTAAAGGTTTCGTTTTATCGGTCGGTTTTTGATTATCATAATCGTCCTTATCAATCGGTTTACCGTCTGGATCTGTAATAATGCCGATATTATCTTTATCCTCTAGGAAATCATCGAAGATATTATTCGGTGACTCACCCTTCGGTATAATAACTTTGTCAATATACGTGTAATCTCCAACATCAACCCAACCATATACATTATCAACGTACAGAGTACCTACACGACCGTCCATATATAGCTCTAAATCTGTAAAGCTATTGTAGTTAATCCAGTCGATATTGCCATCTCCGTAAATTGTTAGCTTTGTTTCTGTATCCAGGTTTAGTGTCCCAATATTTCCTTGAATCTCAAATTCACGGACATTCCTGATGATGTCTACGCGTGGTAACTTCATATTTGTTTCGATTTTTGTACCGCTTTGAGATACGACTAAGCGTGATACAGTGCTGTTATAAAATTCAATATGTTTTTCAACATTTTTCATCGTCACTTTATCTTTAGACCAATTCTCAAACGGCTTGTTTTTATCAGGATTTTTGTCTGAATTCTGATCTGTCCAATTTTCAAAATCCGTTGTCGGACCGTTTTTGGACGGGGGTGGGTTTTCACCATTTGGATTTTCGGGATTAGTCCAGTCGATAAATGAAAAATTGTTGCTTGCTATACGGCCAATCGATAATGGATTATAGTCAGAAACACTCATATGTAAAGGTGGACGTACCGTTTCGTTCACATACATTGTGCCAGTCAATGTAACATTTGAAAATTCAATATAGTTCCCATTAACAACGATTGTCGCACCGAAGGACTCATGATCACCATCAAACTCTAGAAATCTTGAGCTTGTCCCGCTCGCATTCAATGTTAGCTTCGAGACAGAGCGAATGGTTTTGCCTGAAAGATCCCCTTCAATAAACGCACCTTTTAAAACTGGTGCATTATATTCATTAAAAATATGCGAAAGACTTTCTGGTACTGAATATGGTTCACCGTTTATGTAGACAACATCGTCTTCAACACCTGTAATTTTGAAAGTTGTAGCATTGCTTTTTTTCTCTTGTGAACGCACAATAAAGGATGCAATTTGTCCACGAGTTACCGCATCAAATGGTGAGAATGTGACAGGCGTTGTTCCTGCTGTAATATTTAAATCCACTAAAGTTTGAATATAGATGGCGTTGCTCGTTTGGCTTGTTACATCTTTGAAGCTATTGTTGTAATTAGATGCTACCTCAAATTTAAAGCCTAGCACTAAAATTTTCGCTAATTGCCCACGTGTAATTACTTCATTAGGCATAAAAGTTCCGTTTGAATAGCCAGACATGATTCCTGCATTTTGTAATGCGGCTACATACTTATAATATTCACTGCTCTGTGGTACGTCTTTAAAATATGGATCTTGCACATTTTTCAAATCTAAATTTAAAACAGTCGCCAGCATTTTTGCTGCCTGACCACGTGTTACATTTTGATTTGGTCGGAAAGTTTTATCTGCATACCCACTAATCGCACCTTGAGCATATAATTTCAAGATATTGTCATAATGACTTGAATATTGGTCAATATCTGTAAATGGTGAAGTAGCCGCCGCTGCCTTTTGTGGTAGTGGCACTACAACAGCAAGCCCACTAGTAGCGAAAACAGTTGCTATCAATGCTTTGTTCACTTTTTGGATTTTTGTTTTATCCATCCCACTCTTCCTTTCAATTATGTATTTTGATACGTACAAAATATCATTTTCATCATACCCTTTATATCGACAGGTAGACAGTGAACCTTCATAGCTATTTCTAAAATAATGGAAGAAAATCGTTAATAACGGCTAGCAGTAAATACACTAAAGGCCCATCACCATAACGTGGAGTTGATTTCCGTTCCGACTAGGCGCTTTCCTGGGGGCGTCCGATGGGCCGCTTCACTCGCGTTGCTCGCTCCAGGGTCTCATCTGTGACGCTAATCCCCAAGGAGTCGCCCAGTCTCCACTCCAATCAACTTATATTTACAGCATGCGTTTTAACAAATGTTATACCTAGTTTCTAATGATGAATCAAAAAACGGTTTAGGCATTCCACGCTCTTCGTCATCCAAACCGTTCTACTAACTAACCGTTTTTTAATGAAATCCCTTTAATATCACACATAAAAAAGCCAAGGAGCATCGGTGCTCGCTTGGCTTTAACGATATATAGGCATACATCTGTCGTACTTGTGATGTCATAAGGGAAAGGGGGATAACCTTACATCTTGTCAAGTCGATCAAGAGATGTGTCCCGAGTTTACGAATCATTTGAACATGCTTTAGAAGTCATATGGGGAATGACTTAAAAGTAGCTTGCCCAAATGATTGTCGTATTAATCGTTTACCCAAAAAATAAAAGATATAAGCCTATTTCAATACATTTTTTATTTATTTTCTTGTCCAGCGACCATAACTTGATTTCGTCCAGCTTGTTTTGCAAGATACAGCGCACCATCCGCAGCTTCAATTAGCTTTTCCGCAGTGTCAGCCATTTGTGGATACACAGCAACTCCAGCAGATAATGTCACTTTGCGACCACAAGGACTTATAGTATGAGCCAAATTATGGCGCAGTTGCTCTGCCACTTGTACCGCTTCCTCAACCGTAGTATTTGGCAGTAACAAAACAAATTCCTCTCCACCGTAGCGACAGCAAACATCTCCATCACGAGCGACTGCTTGCATATTTTGAGCTAAAAATTGTAATACTTTGTCCCCGACCGCATGACCATATGTATCATTAACACTTTTAAAATGATCTAAATCAAGTAAAATGAGGGCATGCGGTAACTTGTTGTCAAGCCATTCAGCTAGCATTGCATCCATCGTACGCCGATTCGTTACACCTGTTAATGGATCTGTTGTAGATTGATCCTTAAAATAGGACACCTGTCCCTGTAAAAACGTTAAACTCCGAATAAGTGCACTCTTTAAATAATAAACTTCAAAATACCAACCACGTACAGATTTTAACCCTTCTACATTTTTCGTTTCCAAGCTCTCCTCTGTTAATGTAGCTAATTGCTGTAAAGGATTTGCAATACGTGCTGCCGCCCAAAGTACAATAAAAATTGAAATTAGCATAAGAGGAATAGATTTTATAATTACATCCTGTACACGATCAAATGAAGGTTCTAATGCTACATCTAACGGTCTCTGAGCAACAACTCCCCACCCCGTTAAAGGAACGGTACTATAACCAGCAAGCATTTCTACTCCTCTAGTATTCACTACTTGCTGTGCTCCATTTTCTCCAGAAACTACCGCTTGAACAACCTTATTACCCATAGCAATATCATCGACACGACTTGGGTCCTGATGATAGATAACGCGTCCGTCTGAATCAACTACATAAACATACGAACCATCATGATAATAATGTTCCCCTAGTAACGCATTAAAAACATTTCGTTCCTTCAAATAAATTGTTCCAGCTACCATTCCTAAATATTCATTTGTCTCTGAAAATATAGGAGACGATATAAAAATAAGAAGACGCCCTGTAATCCCTTCATAAGGTTTTGATACAAAAGGCTCCTTTTTCGATAACGCTTCTTCTGTTTCAACCTGTGCCAATACTTGACCTTGTACCTCCTCAGCTGGTGGTGTAACAGATAGTACAAGACCTTCTGCATTTGTGATAAAAACCGAGTTAAACATATTATCTTGCATTTTCAAACGCTCTGTTTCACTATTCAATGCATTCTTATCATCCATTTTCGACTCTAGATGGTTGGCGCTATATCCTAAAATCTGAAAAGCTTCCTGTAAATACAAACTTGCAGTGGTTGCTAATTTTTGCGCATATACTCGATTTGTTTCAAGCGTATTTTCTTTAATGGAGGCAACATTCATTCGGTAACCGCTCCAAATGCTACCAATACTCGTTAAGAAAAAAGCAGCCAACGCAACTCCCATGATTAAATGCTTTAACTTTAAATGTTTTGATTTCATAGTCTACCTTTACCCTAATTTGTAATTTCTTATCAATACTTTTCCAACTACCGCCATTTAACTTTTTCTCTATTAATCTATTAAAGCATAAAAAATTCCTTATTAAGAATAACTTCGTATATTAAGAGAAAATATTTGTCAAAATAGGGTTTTTAAAACCCTATGATAACGCCTCGTGCCCAACATTGTGTTGTTGCTGACGCTCCGCTTTCGCGCAAAAAACAAATGTTGGCCCTAGTGTCTCGACGCGCCCAGTCGGAATTGAAATCAATCCCCGTTATGGAGATAGCCATATAGTAGGGATAGTTCCAAAAATTTAGCATCGTTAACGGGATAAAAATATAGTATTTTATATCTATGAATCTCCTATATTTTTGATAGATTTCGATAGATTTTTATTATAAATTTACAGAAGAGGGTTTAACTATGTTGTTACGTAAAGCAGCTCCAATTATGTTTGGTTTCAGTATGGCATTATGGGCTAATATTTCTCTTAATCAAAAAAAGACAGTCCATTCAAATACACAAAAAGCGTTGTCACTATCCAGCTTTCAAAGTGAATACAAAATGAAATGGCATCGAGTAAATACAGACTACGCCCAATTCTCACTCGTAGGAAGACATAATTCTAATGAGGTTGGAGGATATGAAACACGCATTGGATATAGCGTATTTGGTATTCACATCGGTGCCAATCAAACAGATGTGCATAGAAAATATGGTCTTCCACTCAGTGCCATACACTATCAAAATACAAGTTATTTGCTCGATTATAATGATTGTGAAGGTAGTACTACACATGGGACCTATTTGATTGATCATCACTATGTTACTTTTTTCTATGATTTACACAAAAATAATATGGTTCGTTCTATCATTTGGATTAATGCCAAAACAGAATTAAGTAAATGCGGTTATTATGGCAAGCCTTCCAATGAACTACGAACAGGGCTTGAAGATTTAATGGTTGAACTTATTAACCATGAGCGAGTTATAGAAGGATTACAGCCACTTATTTATGATAAAAAATGTAATAACATTGCTCGACAGCATAGCAGTAATATGATTTCACATCAATTTTTTAGCCATAAGGATCACATAGGTAATCATTCCAATGACCGTCTCACTGTTAGTGGCGTTAATTACTTCTGGTATGGCGAAAATCTAGCTCATGGACAGCACAATAGTATATTTGCCCATGAGGCTCTGATGAATTCGACAGGGCATCGTACAAATATTTTAAGGAAAGAATTCACACATATTTTTGTTGGTGTCTGTTTTAATGATAACGGTGCACCCTATTATACGATGAACTTCTATTCTAAGTAATTTGAATGGCGACAATAATCATTAGCACAAAAAAATCTCTATGCGCAATCTATTGCATAGAGATTTTTTGTACCTTTGTTGCGACAGAATTTTCGGATAAACGAAGATTATTATCTGAAATTTGACAGATAATCTTTATTCAAAATTTTTTTACTTTTATTGTTATTCCGACATATAATTTTCTGACTAATTAATTTATAATTGAAATTAACATAGTCAAGCCATCAATTCTTCTGTTATAATACTGATAAATTCAACGTTATTCTGTATTAATACAGATATGGTACACGCTTTTCACAAAATGGGGATAATGAGAAAAGCGCTACAATTCCTTCTTAATATAGATGGCATTGTAGCCTACACAAAAAGGGGTTGGGAGATTTGGGTATTTTAAAGGGGCTAAAAATTCTCGATTTTTCTGCATTACTACCGGGGCCAATGGCGACAATGGTATTTGCTGATTTAGGCGCAGAGGTTATTCACGTTGAATCATCAAAACGTGTAGATTTAACGCGTATTATGCCACCTTACGATGATGATCATGAGGCATATATTCATCAACATTTGAATCGTTCTAAAAAATCATTAACATTAAATTTAAAGTCGCCTGAAGCTGTAGAAATTGTGAAGTCACTCGTTAAAGAATACGATGTCATTATCGAAGGATTTCGACCAGGCGTCATGCAACGTCTTGGCATTGACTATGAAGCACTAAAAGAAATAAATCCAAAGGTTATTTATTGTGCTATTACAGGTTATGGACAAACTGGACCATATAGCAATCGACCAGGACATGACAATAACTATTTATCATTAGCTGGCTTACTTGATTACTCACGCCATCAAGATAAAAAACCTGTTTCAATGGGTATTCAGCTCGCTGATATTGCAGGGGGCTCGATGCACGCTGCAATTGGAGTACTCGCAGCAGCTTTACATCGTGAAAAAACAGGTGAAGGACAATTTATTGATATAAGTATGACGGATGCTGTCTTCTCACTCAATGCTATGTATGGGTCTGCCTATATTGGCGGTGGTCGTGTGCCTCAGCCTGAACAGGAAATTTTAAATGGTGGAAGCTACTATGACTTTTACAAAACAAAGGATGGACGATTTTTCTCAGTAGGAAGTCTTGAGCCTCAATTCCGCAAATTGCTTTGTGAAGCACTTGATATTCCTGAGCTTATTGATAATACTTTCAATGATTCATACTATACACAAATTCGTTTTAAAGAGGCAGTCCATGATGCGTTCTTATCAAAGACTTACAAAGAATGGCTTGAAGTGTTTAACGAGAATTTCGAGGGATGTGTCGAACCAGTTTTAACTTTTCCAGAAGCATGCGAGCATCCACAGCTTAAGGCTCGTGACATGATTGTGGATATTCCAAAAAGCGATGGTACAACACAAAAACAAATTGCATCTGCTTTTAAGTTTGACGGTGCCAAGCCCGCGTACAAGCATGTCGGTGCCAAGCTTGGAGAGCATAATGCAGAAGTTCTATCTTCACTTGGCTATAGTGTCGAGCAAATTGCTGACTTAAAGGACAAAGGGGTTTTAGATTAGCACCATTACGCCAACAACACGAAATAAATAACAAGAGTGTCTAATGCTGTCATTGAAAACACATTAGACACTCTTTTTTGACTTCTAATCAATTATGCCTCGGCATAATTGCGTCCGGAGGCTTTAGCCCAACAGATGTTTTTTGTGCGAAAGCGCAGTGCTAACGCAGCGACAGTAACTGGAGTTAAACATACGCACTTACAAACACTCGTAGCTTTTCGAAATGATCGTCAATGAGTAAATATTTTTTATAAATCTCCATTAATTTTTCAAAAACCTCATACTGCTCCGTCACAAATAAAACTTTTAAAATATTTAGCATATGCAAGGATGCGCTCTGTGCTACCAAATAATAAGACGTATCTGGATGATGGTAATGTTGGCGCCATTCTTCCACTGACAAACCTATATGCTGTAATGAATTATTAACATGGAGAGCAATATCTTGCTGAACTGACGCCTCAATCGCGATAAATTGCTCATTACTATAGTTTTTCTGGACTAAAGTGGCATGTATTTTTTTATTGGATGCTAGTACATGTTCTTTTAAAAGCAGGAGCCCTTCTTGATAACGCTCCATTCTTACATAATGATCAAGCAATACAGCATATAAATTTTCTAAAAAATTAAGTTCATAATTTTTTATAATGGCCGGTGGTGTTGGCTTACGATTAGGCAATAACTCCTTATATTCCAACAAAATCTCTATCGCGTAATTATTAAGCCGTTCATCCGCTAACAAATACTCACCGTATTGAATAACACTTTCATCATTCTTCTCCTGATGCGCTATATGAAAAAGAAGATATGCAATCAGAACCTTTTCTTTCTCCGTTAATGCATACATCGAATAACGCCAATCCGCTTCAAAGGAAGTAATTAATGCTTTAACACATCGATAATCCCCTTCTGATAAACGATAGTGCGTGACAATCTGGTAAAGATGTAGCTGTTTTTTTGCTAAACAAGTAGAATTACGGTTATCCACATAAGTTATACACTTATCCAGAGTTTTTTTGTAATTATTCACAAAGTTATTCACATGTGCATAAGTTTTTCGTGCGGATCGTTCAATATGACCCATCATTTCATGGATAAATGTGAATTGTTCTAAAGGTTTGTGGATAAACAGTGAATAAACTTTTTTTATGAAAAGCCAATGCCAAAATTGTGCATCTTCTTTATAAATCATATGCACCAAATATACATTTTCAAATTTATATAAAAATATAGTTTGTAGCTCGTTAACTGGCATTGTAATTTGCATTCGCTTCCCAAAAATTAGCCAGATCAATCGTTCTAAGTCCATTGTATGCTGTGCAAAAAGCTGCTCAAAAAAAGTTTCCTTGCCTTTTTGCGTATAAAAAAAAGCATCGAGACGGTCGTTTACAAATTTAGTATCCAAACCATGCTTGTTAAAAAACGTTTGCATATCTCCGGTGACGCGCCCCCAATATTTTCGTGCAGTTGAAAACGCAATATTCATCGCTGTTTCTTCATTCACTAAAAATAAATTTGGTGAAAGTGCAGTACCTAGTATTTTCGGGTCTACCTGAGAGTCAGTCTCTGCCTCCAACCATTTCGAAAGTAACTTTTCAGCACCCTTTTCACCACTATGTTTAAATGTCATGAATAACTGCTCATCACAATCCAACAGCATGCAACTGAAGCCCCCTATCAAATTCTACCAACAAAGATCTTCCCCTATCATGTAAAATACGTGCCGTAAACACTCTTTCTTCAATATAACAAATCTTATCCAACATATGCTAAAAAAATCGTAATATGCATTAAGAAGTTACAACAAAAGTATTTGTGCAAATTCAACATTTTGGCTACAACAGCATAAAAAAAGCCATCTATAAAGGTACAAATACCTTCTAGATGGGTTAAAAGATTAAGCTTGCTGCTATGAAATATCCAAAAAAAGAACGGCAAATGAGCATTGGACAATCACTCATAAGTTGGTAGCCCATTTGTATTGTCACAAATAGCTCATTGCCTACGCTAGTCAAAGCTAGCGCCATAAAACGCACAACTAATAAAAACTATGCACTATTCACCAATATAATCGAGTAAAAAAGCATTCTCACAACAGTAGACGAACGACCATCTAAATAGTTACAAAAAAATACGTCAAAGTTTTTGACGTATTTTTTCTGCATCGAAAGTGTAGCGGCAGATGCAAAAATGTTTTTCTGCCCCGAAAGCGTAGCGACAGATGCAAAAATGTTTTTCTGCCCCGAAAGCATAGCGACAGGGGCAAAAGGTTTTAAATGAGGCTGGGACATAACTAGCTTCAATTAGTGAGAAATCCGAATTTGAATGAATTCAAATTCGGATTTCTCTTTTTTTATGTTGTCTCCATATAGTTCTTAGCTAATGGCTGTGAATTTTCTTAAATTCACGGCCATTAATGCGAGGCCCATCTCGTTTTCAACCTTCGATTTTCCTCGTACAGAAAATCGAGTGAAACGCAAATTAGCCTTCAAGAATCCAAAAACTGGTTCCACGTCAATTTTGCGTTGACGATAAATGGTACTCGTTTTTTCTTCTGAAAGCTTTGCTCGCACATATTTTTTTTGTTGTTCCCACTTCTCATTCACCATTAACTTACGATTATTTCCTTCTTTTGCTTTTGTACA
The DNA here is from genome assembly GCF_054062295.1 of Lysinibacillus sp. TE18511. Lineage (NCBI taxonomy): Bacteria > Bacillati > Bacillota > Bacilli > Caryophanales > Bacillaceae > Lysinibacillus > Lysinibacillus sp. TE18511. The sequence goes on along the minus strand of NZ_JBSSFD010000041.1, from coordinate 1,023 downwards.
TAATGAACGGAGGGGGCATCCGGAACAGTCTTCACATTCGTATACCTTAAACTCACGCGTGAAATCATACTTATCCGTTTTCGTGGTACGATATTTAAATACAAGCTGTTGTTGGTTTGGGCAAGTGTATCGATCATGTTCTTCATCATAATCCCAGTTCGCTGTATTGAATTCGTTTTGCCTATACTTTTTCTTCTGTTCTTTTAAATACATGTTGTACGTGATTAAGGCTTCTCGCTTACGATTCGAGAGGATATCATTATAATTTTGTTCACTGCCATATCCGGCATCTGCAACGATGTGTTTTGGTAACTTAAAATAATGTTGTTCGATTTCATCTAAAAATGGGATTAATGTACGTGTATCCGTTGGGTTCGGAAAAATGCTGTAGGCAAGCGCATACTGACCTTCTGTTGCCACTTGTATGTTATAACCTGCCTTCAATTGACCATTTTTCATATAGTCATCTTTCATACGCATAAATGTCGCATCCGGGTCTGTTTTCGAATAACTATTTCGTTCGTCAAAGATTTCGAAGCCTTTTTGATATTTTAGTTTGCGTTCAATATAGTCGATTAATTGTTTGCGAGCTTGCTTCGGGAATTTCCGTTCCGTTCTTAAAGCCTTTCGCTCTGCTACATCCGATGAGTCCTCAATTTTTCGATCATATTCAGAAATCACTTCATCTACTTTTTCGACCATTTGAGCGAGGTCTTCCAAGGCTAATTCCTTTTCATTTTCCCGTTCAATTTCTGGCATGATTTCTTTTTCAAGCAGCTCATCGTATAGCCGGTTTGACTTTTCAATTAGTCCGTTATGATATTTCTCAATCGACTTTTTCCACACGAATGTAAATTTGTTCGCATTCGCTTCAATCTTTGTTCCATCAATAAAAATAGCTTCCTGATCAATGAATTCTTCCTGTACTAGCTGGCAGCGGAATTGAACGAAGCATTGACGAATCAGCTCTTTCACCTCTGGTTGGACACGGAATCGGTTGATTGTGCGGTAGGTTGGTTCATA